>CAZHEC010000034.1:0-10069 GCA_964531465.1 uncultured Nitrososphaeria archaeon
GTTCTCGGACATCTCGCTCTGGAACTACCAGGTCCCGGACGCGGAATAAGACCAAGTCCTCTTTTGCTGTTTTCTCGAGCGCCACTAACTTCTCCGCGAGACTTGGGAGCGCCTTCGGATTCTCGTCAGCCGCCCGTTTTATTTCCTCCCTTAATTCTTTGAATATCCTCTCAGCATGGGGACACGCATCTATGCCTCTAAATCCTATTTGGGGAGTTCTCCGCCAAGGGTCAGCTGTCATATCCACCCATCTTCGGAGCGGGATAACATGGCTTGGCTCAGTAACGGCCCAGATCTTCATTCTTCCTCTCCGACCAGTGGCCTCATCCATGTATTCGATTACGAAGGGCTTAACTTTCCTAAGAGTCTTATGGAGGCCACGCTCTTTAAACATCTTGATTCTAGCATAGTTACCCATGACGACGCTAAATCTTCGGATATCCTCTCCACTAGGCTCCGGCTTCATCAAGCATCGAATGATTAAATGCTTCGGGACTCCGAGGTCTAAGGCTTTCAAGGCATCCTCCACGATATTACGGCTCAACCTCGGGAGCAGGCTCTCCGGAGGGTCAAACTCCTTAACAAATCGCTTAAGCATCCTGAAATCAGGGTCTAGCTTCTCCTCAGGAGTCCGCCTTATGTATTCTTTTAGGCTTACATATGGCTGATATTCGACATAACTCACCCCTAAGCCACCTCCCTGAGGGGCTTCAGGACTATGGCCTCTCCTCGCTTCTCGATGGAGACATAATCGGCCTTGATCCACTCGGGTGGTAGGGTTATCCCTCGAGAATCTCCAACCCGGATTACTTTCCTAACCACTTTCATGTCGTAAATTCGAGAAATTCTAAAGATTTATAGGTTACCTTAGGCGACCTATGAGAGAAATGGCGCGGTCGTCGGATTTAGAGCGTAAGATCTTAAGCTACCTATCATTGAAAGGCAAGGAAAGAGTTGAAGAGTTGCGGCGGGCCCTTGGGGCCTCCAAAAGCATCTATAGAACCCTTAATCGACTGAAAGACTTAGGGCTTATCGAGATAGAGATCGTTAGTCATAAAGAACGCTACGTAGCCTTGAAAAGGAAGTGGCCGGGATCTAGAAAGAGAGTCTTAGAATTGTTAGAGGCGCTATCGTTCCCTAAGCCCATAACCTCGGGTTTTCTTAAGGTCTTGGAGATACAGGCATTACTTTTTTGGTGGAGTTTCATTAAGTCAGTAGCCGCTAAGAGGGCTGAAAACATCTATGTAACTACAGGTGAAAAGTCCAAAAAGATGAAACCCTTAAAGCTGGAGCATTTAATTGAGCCTTTACCTTCAGAGATAAGAGATCTCATAAACTTCATGCTTGATATCCATGAGGCGATTCTTTACGAATTAGACAAAAGTGAGGCTGATAAAATATTCAGAGTAGCTAAAAAGGAAACCCAAAAGCTAATGGACCTCATTAAAAAGAAGACCTAGCTTCTCCGCTTTCTTTTCTTTCTTTTTGTTAGTTCTGGTGGGAGCGGTCTCTTGGCCCTGCAGTGTGGGCATATGGCCCAGTCTCCTATTACTTCTCTTCCGCAGTTCTGGCATGTCCACCTGATTAGCTCGGCTCCCAAGGAGTCTATCCTGTAGAGCGGTGTCTCTACCTTTACTCCGAGCATGGATACGAGGGTTTTCATGGCCTCCTCAAGCTCCACAACCCTGGTCTCTAGTAGCTCCCTCCTTTCCCTTTCTTCCCTCTCCTCCTCTATAACCCCGAATATTCTTAGGGCTTTCTCCGCCTTCCGCCTCTCCTCCTCGATCATATCTGGAGGTGGGAGGAAGTAGTTGGCCCTGAACTCCTATCGTGTGGCCCAGCCACAGCTCTATTAGAAGCCGGTTTACGCCCGCATGCTCAAGCCTGGTCTTAAACCATTTCCTCAGGGTATGGGGATGGAGCCTGAATCCTACCGAGTCTCTTTCATCCAGCTTTAGGCGCTTGAGCAGGGCATACCATCTCTCATAGAATCGGTGCCGGTTCATGGGTTTATTGGGGCTTTCTGCGCTAGGGAAGAGGTAGTCGGATATTCCTTCGGCTTCCACGTATTTTTTCAAGGCTTCCTTTAGCTCGCTTATCAGGGGTATCTCACGAGGCTGGCCCGTCTTAGTAATTATTCCTGGAAGCTTGATCCACCCGTTCTCGAAGCCTATGTATGTGAGCTTGCAGTTTATGGCCTCCGAGAGCCTCATACCTGTCTGGGCCAGGAATTGGATGAGCATCCTGAGTCTGGGGCTCTTTGTCCCGAGGATGAGTCTCTGGAGGTCTCCAAGTGTGGGAAGTTTATCGGATCTAACTACAGCCTTCTTAGGCAGCTTGATCTTGCGGCGGGCCATGTCCACGTCAACATCAAACCATCTAAGGAAATCGGATAGGAGGTAGAGGGAGAAATGAATGCTTTTAGGCTTATACCCCATGGTCTCAAGTCTGGAGATTAATCCTTGGAGAATTCTGTGAAGCCCCTCCCCATTATTCTTCCTGAAATGCTCCACGGCCTCCTTATCCGAGCTGAAGCCCCCGACCTCGAGGAAGAGCCTCAGAACCTTCTCAAGAGCCTTACCGTGGCCCCTCTCCACCAAAACCCGATTAAAATCTAAATATCTGGGAAGCAGAGTCAATTCTGCCGATGAGCCCCCACCCAACCACCAAGCACCCTAAGAAAGGGGGCGAGGCTTAAATAAAAACGAATCGGACTTAGTATTGAACGCCGGGGTAACTCAGCCTGGTTAGAGTGCGGGGCTCATAATCCCGTCGTCGTGGGTTCAAATCCCACCCCCGGCACCTCCTCGCCTGCTATTCTGTTACTATTAGTGTCCCCCGCATCCCTTTTTCCGGGTGTCCTGATACTGGGCATACGTAGATGTATTCTCCCGGCTGGTCTATCCTTATTTTTATGGTTCTTGTTGCACCAGGGTCTATTGTATCGTCTTTTGTTAGCCCTGCGACTGGCTTTCCGTCTTTTGTCCTTATCTGGAATGAGTGAAAGTTCTTACCATTGTTTGTTAATATTATCTCCACCTCTTGCCCTGCCTTTATCTCTATTGTTGGGCCACCTTTCTTGAGTTGATTGAAGCCCCATTCATGCATATTTATCTCTATCCTCTCTCCCCTTAGTATCGGGGCTTCCTCTGATCCGGCTGGTGTCTCCGTAGGTGGGATGACTAGATTCACCCATATTGCTGAGAGCCATATAAGTCCTATCACTCCGGCTATTACGGCGGCGTTTATATGGGTTTTAGGCTGGTATCCCATCCCTTTTCATCCCTCCATTACCTGGGTTATGTGGCGTGGGAACTCTATGGAGAATAGGAATGCTATGAATAAGGGTATTATGACTGCGAGGGATAGTATCATCATCAGGGTTATCGACCTCGACCCGTATTTTCCATGCATGTAATATAGGAAGCCGAAGACTGCTTGCAGGGACGCTATTATCAGTACTCCTGCTGCTGATAATGTTCCTAATGTTCTCCAATTTACTGCTATTGCAACCTCTATGACTAGTGCGGTCATAAGTGTGGCGTAAACTATTACATATCTCCATATCTCGTCCATGCTCTCACCTCATATTAGATAGAATATTGGGAACAGGAACATCCATACCGCATCTACCATTCCCCAGTAGATTGCAAATGCTTCTACTCCTATGTGTCGATGGGGGCTGAATCCTCCCCTATACGCCTTGATTATTAAGTAGATTAGAGCTATTAGCCCGGCTAATACATGTGCTCCATGTATTCCTGTAAGAACGTAGTATAGGCTTGCCGATATGTCGGCTCCAAAGGTTATTCCCTCCGAGAACAGCTCAGCCCACTCGAACCCCTTCACGGCCAGGAATACTGCTCCGAGGATAAATGTAGCTATAAGTCCTCCTCTTAACAGGCCCTCCTCGCCCCGCTTCGCACCAATTAATGCAAGAGACATTGTTAAACCACTGGTGAATAGTAGGATTGTGTTTAATGCGCCTAGGGTTATATCATGTATTTGGCCTGGAAGCGGCCATGCGAATCCTGTTAATCCCGCATTTGCCCTTACGAAGAAGTATGACATGAATAGGGGGCCGAACAGGCCTATCTCTCCGAATATGAAGACCCACATAGCAAATGTATGGTTTTCAACTTTATCGAAGGGCCATTTCTCTCCTACGGCCTCTATCGCCACGTGGAAACGCTCCTTCAGGTCTTCCCATCCCCAGCCCACTAAAGAGCCTATGAAAGTCGCTAGACCCAGCATCAGAAGACCTGGGCCGAAAAATAGCCCCAGCAGAGTCATTGCCACCCCTACTGATAAAACGAATGGCCAGGGACTTAGGTGTGGGCCATGATGTTCATGTCCAGTGAGTGTTCCACCGTTTGCAGGAATAGCGGGAGCACTCGATAGACCCATCCTCATTGATGCGTCTTTAATAGGTTGGCTGCCTACTACCTCCTCAATCCTTCTAAACTCTAGCCCCTGTGCAGTTATTACAGGAACTTTGCCCTCCGGGAAATTGAATTCGGGTGGTGGGGATGGGATATTCCATTCTATTGAGTAATTCTTGGCGTTCCAGGGGTCATCGCCTGCTGGAGGCCCGTTTCTAAGACTGTTTAGAAGTATCCAGAAGAAGAGTATGAATGATGCTCCGAAGAGGAATCCGCCCATGGTTATTAGCATGTTGAGCGGCCCCCATCCTGTGGCAGCCTCATATACATAAATCCTCCTAGGCATATCGTAGAGCGCATGCATTGGAAAGTATAGTAGATTGAATCCTATCATGTATATTATGAAGTGGAGTTTTCCCAGCTTTTCGTTGAACATTCTCCCCGTCATTTTCGGCCACCAATAATAGAGACCTGCAATTAGCCCCGTTATCCCTCCCCCAACTATTGTGTAATGGAAGTGGCCTACCACCCAGAATGTCCCCCTCATACCGAAGTTCAATGCGACAGATGAATTAAATACCCCCGATGCCCCACCTATGATAAATAATGCTAGGGCCCCAATTGCAAACAGCATGGGTGTGGTGAATCTTATTCTTCCACCTACCAGGGTTAAAAGATACGACAAGGTTATAACCCCAAATGGGATAGATATCAACTCGGTTGTTATGTTAAATGCCTCCCTAAGACCTGGGTGGATTCCTGTCATAAACATGTGGTGGACCCAGACGATGTAGCTTAGTATGGCCGAGGTTATCAAGGCGCCCACAATCACTTTCTTCGCATATAGTTTTCTTCCGCTAAAGACCGCTAATACGTCACCTATTATCGCCAATCCAGGCAGGAGCAGGATATACACTTCTGGATGGCCGAAGAACCATAATAGGTGGTCCCATAGTAATGCCCCTCCCTCAGGTGATGTGAAGAATACCGTCCCAAGAACCCTATCAGCTACTAGCAGAATTAGCGGGGCGAGAAATGCTGGAAAGGCCCATAGCATCAGGAATATTGTTACAAGCCAGAATATTGAGAAGAGGGGGAGGAGCATAAGCTTCATTCCCGGAGCCCTTAGCCTGAATATTGTAACCATGAAGTTTACTGTCGCTACTATACTGGAGGACAACAGTATTATTATTGCAAGACCCATTAGGGATCCGCCTGCCTGCGGGCTATACTGTAACGTATTCAGCGGTGCGTAGGTAGTCCATCCCCAGTCTGCGGTTCCCCCGGGTGCGAAGAAGCTTGAGAGCGCCATTATACCGCTTGCTAGGTATAGCCAATAGCTCAGAGCGTTTAGTCTGGGGAAGGCCATGTCTTTAGCTCCAATCTGTATTGGGATGACATAGTTGGCGAATGCTGATGCTAGGGGTGTGACAACCCAGAGAAGCATAAAGAGGCCGTGAGCCGTAACTGCTTGATTATATGCTGAGGCTGTCAAGAAATTGTTCTCAGGGACTGTAAGCTGTATGCGGAAGGTAAGGGCTAGAATACCTGCAACTACTAAGAAGTAAAGTGATGTCACTAGATATAGTATCCCCACATTCTTATGATTTGTTGTGAAGAGCCATATGAGGAGAGGATTCACCCGACCCTGTTCTTCACTATTCATTCAGCCTCACCCCTAGAAGAAAATTCTTCATACCATTTCTCAAATTGTTCAGGTTCCATTACAAGGAGTCTGGCAAGCATCTCGGCATGACCAACCCCACATAACTCGTAGCATCTTATGGTATACTCTCCGGCATATTTGCCCTCAAACCATGCATAATTTATCCTGCCAGGTATTGCATCTTTCTTAACCTTGAATGCAGGTATAGAAAATGTATGGAATACGTCCTGGCTTGTTATCTCTAATATTATTGGCACGCCCGCAGGGACTCTAAGCTCTCCTGTTAATGTCTTGCCGTTTGGGTATGTGAATCTCCATCCCCACTGGAATGCTAAGACCTTGATATGTAGTGCATTAGGATTATCATCAGGAATCTCCTCCATAAATTCCATGGCACTAAACGTCGATGTGGTTAAGCCTAGGAAGAGAATTCCCAGAATTACTGTAAGAATGATTGCTACCTTCACGCTCCCTCTCTGAGAGAGGTCGCCAATCCTATACTCTGGCTCACCTGGATTTTTCTCCCCCTTGCTTCTATACCTAATCAAGATGTATATCATCATTGCAAAGACTACGGCTGAGATCGCTATTGCGGAGGTAAGGTAGAATGCGAAGAGGGAGTGCCAGATGTCCGCCGAGGGTGCAGGGGCGGCCATGCCTACACACTCCGTTTCCGACAGGTCAAATTTCGACTGGTCGTGTCTTATAATGCTTAGCCGAACATATTCGGCTAAATATCCTTCTTACGGGTTTTCTCAGCAAGACTAAATCCCTCTGGCGGGATGCCTAAGCTTATTGTTAGAAGATTCTTGATTCCCCTCTTGATTAGCTCCGAAACAGTTGAGGGAGACTTTCCAAGCACTTTTGCAACATCTCTTATACTAGCCTTGGAGGGGACATCAAAATACCCGATTCTGTGAGCAATCATTAATGTAAGAAGCTGCTCCCGACTCAATCTCCCCGACCTGTTCTTTGACCTCAACCTTCTCACAGAAATAATCCTAAACATTACACCCATATCTTCCATTCTCTGGTAAAGCTTCTTAAGAGACCTGTCGTCACATACAATAGCAATAACTATACCATCCTTGAAAAGTGTGCAACGGGCTACATATAACGATACACCAGAGTATAACTGATATAATGGACACAATCTACCTTTTGAAGGGCTGAGAATAATATCACCATTCCTCTTCATGATTAGGTGTCTCTCTTCTGAGAGGGGGTTAAGGCACTCTAGGGGAGTTTCATTAGAGTCAATAAGGCTTAGGGCCATACAGTTCTTAGAGAATTCTCTGAGTGAATCTAACCTAAGGGCAAGCTCAACAACTAGTATCCTGCCCTCGCCCCCCGTCTCCTCTCCCCTCTCAACAACCTAACAGACCTCTAGGTAATTAAATATGCCGAATATATGCGGGAAAGTTATTTAACAGAACTTATATAAAAAGTAAGTCAAGGCATGAAATACACCGCCCTAATAGCCTCGATAGTCATTATAGCTGCCGTAGCGGCCATAGCAATTCTGGTAATCGTCCCAATCTTTCAGCCTCCTATAAGGGAGATCGAGCTAACACTAGTAGACTATGGGTTCAATAGGCCAGGATTTGGGCCAACATTAAGGGTGAAAGCAGGGGAGATAATAGTGGTGAAATTAACAAATGAGGGAGCACACACCCATGAATTCATGATAGTCCCCGACAAGGAAAAATCACTAATGATGATGAAGAAGATTGTTGAAGAAATAGATGCCATGGATATATCAGAGGAAGAAAAACTAGAAATATACGAAGAAGAGCATCATCATGCTATGGAGCAAATGATGCGGATGTATGACTTCGAGGTTGACCCCGAAGGATTAAATGATGTCCCAAGCATGGTTATGATAACTGTTGAACCCGACCAAACGGTAACTTTCAGACTTATAATAAATACGCCTGGAGAGTATTGGTATCTGTGCCAAGAGGCTGGCGGAACATGGCCAGAACTCCACCAAGAAAGGGGAATGTTCGGTAAATTAATAGTTGAGGCATGAAGCCTAGATTCTCATACCTAGCAATTGAGACAATATCAGTCGCATATATTCTGTTTGTAGTTGAAGGATATATACTCCTAAACCAGATACGGAACTCGGTCATAACCGACTGGATAACAGTATTAACGCCTTTGACTTGGATAAACATAAGCATAGTTAATTTATTCGTATTTTTCAGATTGCTTAAATCCTCCTCCAAGCTTCTCATCATAAAAAGATACACATACAATAAGAGATTCCCCATTCTTTGGATACTTTTTAGTATAGCTTTCTTTCTTATTTATTCATTCGTGCAAGGAAGCATGGTGCTTGACTTTTCCGGTAGCATGTCCCCTAGATTCAGCGTCGTCGACAGCCTAATAGGTTATGGTCCTACAGTAATAATTATTCTCTCACAAAACCTGGGATTTATACTAACGCCATATACTTTTGCAGCTGCTATTACAATATCCATCTTCGCAGGTTTGTTAATAACTCTTATAATAATCCTGAGAGCCTTAGGATATAAGCTCGTTTTATCACCTATCACGGGATTTACCGTGATATGTCCTACATGTATGTTGAATCCCATCATCGGATTCCTATCTGGATACCTATCAATGGCAAGTATACTTACAGGGATAATATCGACCTCAATAGCTTCGACACTATACGTCCTATCAACAGTATTATATATTGCAAGCTTAACTTTTATGTGGATTGCCCTAATAATTATTTCACGTAAATTAGGTTCGTGTCAACCATTAAATACTGCTGAGCTAGGATGCAGGTGATGCCTCGTAGGACGAGGAGGCGTGAAGTTAAGAAAGGTAATCCTCTAGTAGGGTTATTAATATTTCTAGCCGCCATAATGGGTGCGGTTGCTATAGTATTGTTTGTAGGCAATTTTGGTGGGGTTGACGTGGATGTTGAGGAAGGCGGCAAGATTAGATTTATCAGACCTGGAGAGCGTTTAGCTATGCACATTCACGCTGGTTTAAGGATAATAATCAACGGGGAGGAGGTTAAGATTCCTGCTGGTGTGGGGATTGTAGGCGATAGAGAGAGGATACTTCACACGCATGAGCCCAACGGGGTAATTCACATAGAGTCCCCGGTAATCCGAGATTATACTCTAGGAGACTTCTTCAAGGTATGGGGCATGAGGCTGACAGATACATGCATACTTGAATACTGCAACAACGAGACACATAGGCTCATAATGCTAGTTAACGGTGTTCCGCAGGAAAACATCAAAGACTATGTATTAAGGGATGGGGATGCCATAACCCTGATATATGATGAGGTAGGAAACCTGTCTTAAAAGAGTTATTAATCCTCGGAATATGCTTATAACTGATGCAGCATGGATAGGCTCGACGACCTATCCAATATAAGGCCGATCTACTTGGAGGCATTCAAACTTCTTGAATCCTATGTTGATGATTTCTTGGATGGGTTCCTGAGAGGGTTAGGTATACGGTTTCAGGGTAAGCCTGAGAGGATTGCGTTCATAGGTGTTGGTGGCTCGGGGATTGTGGGAGACGTTGCCAGGGCAGTTCTCCGAGAGAAAAGGGTGAGGAGCGACATTTTCAAGGGATTTAGGCTGGACTCGGGGCACTGGGACCTCGTGCTAGCTGTTAGCTACTCCGGTGAGACTGCGGAGACTCTTGAGGCGGTCTTGGACGCCTTTAGAAGGAACTTAAGGGTGGCGGCTATCACTTCTGGAGGTAGGTTGAAGAAGGTTGTAGAGAAGATGGGCGGGTATGTGGCTGAGATTAAAGCAGGGATTCAGCCTAGATATGCCCTTCCAAACATGCTCGGAGCCACCATGGGGGCATTACACGCCACAGGACTTATAGAGCAAACAATAACTAACCATGTCGAGAAGTCTAGAGACTTGGTAGATAATATTAAACCCGAGGTGGCGTCAGACAGGAATCCAGCCAAGAAGATTGCATCGAAGATTTATGGTCGATTGCCAGTAGTCTATGCTTATGATGAGGTCTG
>CAZHEC010000035.1:0-10027 GCA_964531465.1 uncultured Nitrososphaeria archaeon
GTCCGTGTCCACGCTCACCAGGGAGGGCTTGTCGCTCCCGATGAGGAACTGGCTCTCCGCGTTGCCCATGCCGCTGTTGGCGGTGAAGGATGGGCGGGACGGCGCCCAGTAGAGGGTGGAGTCGAAACCGGAGAAGGAGGGCAGGGAGCCGGGGGCGGTTCCCTTCACAGGGCTTCTCACATCACACCTCCACCAGCTCGAAGGGGAATCTCTCGTAGACCCTGTAGCTCTTAACGGCCTTCCTCAGCTCCCTGAACCAGTAGAAGCCGAGTAGGAGGATTATTGCCGTTAGGGCTAGGCCTAGTAGCCCTCTCTGGAACCTCATGAGGAGGGCGAAGAGTATTATGGCTCCGAGTATACCCAGCATGACTAGGGCGAGCTTTGAGGCGAATCTAAGCCCCTCAACGTCCCTCTTCTCAGCCAATCCCCGCCCTCCATCCTTGACTGAAGAGAGGCTTAGCTAAAAGGTTTCTACCTAATCGAGATGTAATGTAGCTCGACCACACCCTCCCTAACGAAGATTACCCCAACGTTTATCACTTCTCCTTCCCTCCACACAAGAACGCTATCAACCCCATAGGACCCAGCCCAGTCCCTAAGCTGGGCGGAGAGGGTGGCCACGAACTCTTCGGGCGTGGTTAGGGTTAGGTTGCCCTCCCTGAAGACTAGGTGAGCGTTGATTCTCTCGGGGAACTTGGGGGTCATGCCTGCTTCCTCCACCGCCCTCAGGGTTAGGTTCATAAGGTCGAGCCCAACTAGCTCTGGAGCCTCACCCGCCAAGCTCTTCAGAAACGCTCTGAAGGACCCCTCAACATCCTCTCCAAGCCCGATAAAGTAGCTGCCCGTGAACTCGGCTCCAACAGTCGCTATGGTCCCAAGCTGGGTAACAACCCCGCCGCCAGGCGATGTGTAGACTGGTATGACGTAGACCGGGTAGCCTGCGACCTGGTAGAGTATCACCTCACCTATCCTCGGGTTCTCGAGGAGGGTCTGGAGCTTACGGAACTCCGGGAACCTGTCGAGTGCCTCACGTGCTGCTGAGGGGCCGAGGAGCTTAATCGGAGACTCTATGGGAACCCTATAGAATATCTTCTCCCCGAGGTGGGGATAGTCGTTTCTCACTATTATGAATCCTGCGAGGTTTCTTCCAGGCGAGCCCCTTAGCTGGAGAGATAGGATGCCCACGAACTCGGGTTTCTCGAAGCCTGGGGGCCTGGAGATTATGTAATATGTGTTGACCCCGCTTGGTATCTCGTAGAACTCTCGTGCCTGTATGAAGGTTGCGGGGTCGTCCACGTGATAGATGTTGAAGGCCTCAACCTGATACTCGAATACCTCCTCGGGGAACCTTGACTGGTTCGAGAGCCACTCGGGGAACTCGGGGAGGAGCAGGTCCCTATACGCATCCCTTATCAGGGTGCTTACGAAATCGTCTCCAGTGATTATGAGCTTGATATCACCGTGGTATATGTCTATCAGACCATAGCCTATGAACCTAACATAATCATTCCCTCTACTCCAGGGAACATTATCGGTTGAAAGGCGGACAATAAGTGGCATAAGCCAATACGTGTTCTCCCCATCAGTTACGGGGAACATGTCGACGAAGTCGTCTTTCCAGAAGTATGTGAAGTATGGGAAGAGGAGGCTCATCCTATCGTAAACATCCCTGTATCTGAGTATCCTGACGCTCTTGTCGGGGTATGAGAGAAGGAAGGTGGTGTCGTAGAGCCAGCTCACGGGAGGCGAGACAACCACGCCGCCCCTACCCGAGTAGCGGGTCCCGGTAACCTCATCACTCCCCTCCTTCCCGAGGATTATCGCAGCCCAAGTAGACTCTAGGAGACCTCCCTCACCATAGTAAATCCTCCTCTGCTTGAAGAAGGCCGATGAGTCAACTATAGTGCCGTTACTTGCATCGAGTAGTAGGAACCCGTTGGGGACATGGGTGTAGACCAGGTGCTCGTTATACCAGATGTCTGCCGCCGGGATTCCTTGGGGGAGCACAGGCTTCATGGACGCACTCCAGTAGAGCCTTCCATTGAACCTCAGTATATCCGAGTCCTCGAAGTCAACGTAGGGTATCAGGCCTATCTCCGGCTTCAGCTTCGTGAATGCCGCCTCCCAGTCCCAGAGCCTAACCACCGAGAGCTCCCTGACCACCTCACTCCACCTATCCTCGACGTCACCCACATCCAGGCTCCCGGTAAAGTTGTAGAGAACAGTCTTCACATCTCTAATATCGGCTAGGTAGCGGTTCACCTCAATCTCCTGCTTCACATATGGTCCAAGCCACTCCACCTTCCTTGCATCAGCTATACTGTTCTGGATGGTTGCGGCGGCGAAAACTGCGAGGAGAACCAGGACTATTGCCCCGAACTTGATTATGAAGGCGTAGGCGAAGCCGGGCCGAGTCCTATCTAGGTAGATGAAGAGGAGCATTAGGGCCGTTATCGCAAGGGCCCCGCCTATGAGGACCTTCGTATTGTAGTCTATGTAGCTTGGGAAGAAGAGGTTGAAGGCGGTCCATGCAGCCCCGATAGCTATCAGGGCCTCGAAGGTCTCAACAGGTATTCTAACAACCCCCCTCTCAAGATACATGACGATTGAGGAGGTTAATGCTCCGACCACCATGGTTATCCCGACGAGTATGATTAGCCTCACGCCTAGGGCTGTTAGTATGGGTGGGAGTATCAGGATTAGGGCTGGGGCAGCCGAGATTACGCTCAGGGCTGGTGAGACGTCAGTTAAGCTAACCGCCGTGAAGGGGAGAGGGATTATAGACGGTAGGTTGCTGAGCCCTAGGCCGGCTCCACCCATCAGAGATGAGAGAGCCATCCCGAACAAGCTATTGGCGAAGAGAAAGCCGCCCACAATAGTCTTGGTAGCCTGCCAGGCAAGGAACCTAGAGAGGCTCAGCCTATAGGCCTGGAAGTCTATGTCGGAGGAGGAGACGTAGCCTCCGCCACGATACACTACGAAGAGGAACCTGAGGAACCAGAAGGTTAGGGAACGCCTCCCCCTGAAATCAAGCCTAAAGAATGCTATGAACGAGGTTATGAACCCGCCTATCAGGGAGTAGTAGAGGGGGCGGACATATAGGTCCCCGAACTCCCATAAGTTAAGAAGGACTTGGATGGTCTGGGAGACAGCTATCAGTAGTCCCACGATGAGGATTATGGCGAGAATGATGTAGCTTAGGGGGGTTCTACGCCTCCTACGCCCACCCTCAACCAGCATCAGACACCACCGAGCCCCTCAACCCCTACCAGCAGGGACAGCATCCCTCCACAAATACTCGAAGTATCCCTTCGCAAGCTTGGCTAACCCCACGTGATCTGACCAGATGGCTAGGCTGAAGGGGTTCCCCTCATCCCCAAGTATTAGGACAACCTCACGTGAATCCGCTATAACCCCTCCCCCGAAGAGCTGGTCCCTCACCCTGACCTCGGCAACGCTATCAAGCCTCCTAACAATCCTAGGGTCGCAGCTAGTTGAGACCATGACCTTAACCCTTCCCCCACGCCCACTAATAGCGGCCAACACCGGGAAAACGAACTCCAGCATCTCGGGGGTGAGCCATGGGGCAGCCGCCTGAAGCTCCTCCTCACAATTCGAGAGCAGAGACCTAATCTTGGATAGGATATTAGCCTCCCCCCGAAGAATCCATATGTCATGCTTCTCCCTGGCGCCGGAACCCTCGAAGATGGGGAGTAGCTCGGAGATGACGACGCTTTCATACTCCTTCAACTCCCTCTCAACCCTAAGCCTGTTCGCTTCAAGAGCAGTTATGGGAGACTTGGCGAAGTAGCGGGCAGGCCTCCCACCTTCAACCCTGACCCACCCCTTCCGCTCCAAGCTATCCAAGACCTCGTAAATCTTCGAGTAGGGAACCTCAGCAGCCTCACTAACCTCACTAGCAGTCATCCCACCCCCACCAACCAAAACAACATAACACTTAATCTCATAATCAGTCAAACCCCACCCATGCAAAGCCCTCCTCAACCTACCACCAACCACCACCATAAAACCCACAACAAAAACACAAAACCAATATACAAGCATGCCCCCACAACAAACCAGACCCAACAACACATAAATACACACCAGACAATTATTATGAAGAAGATGACCGAGCCATGCCCATTCTGTGGCTCAAGAATAACGCCAATAAAACAAGGAATATTCAAGAGATGCCCAAGATGTGGCGGAAAATGGTATGAAGGAGGCGGAGGCTCGAGAACAAAAAGCAACAAGCCTCCAAGCATGGGAGGAGCAGCAGCAAAAAGACCCACTACAATAACTTATACATAATTTTATCCACAAAATCTAAACGGCGTAAGTTTAAGGAGAGGGAACCCGCCCGATTCTGTAGTATGGGCTATGTGATACAACAACTACGTAAACCCTATTCACGGCATTATACATAGCACTAGCCAGGAAACATAAGCTAACGCTCTTAACGGAGGATCGGAAGCTATCCTGGGTTTCTAGCTCTATCATTCCACTTTTGCGTTGAGTCTCAGAGTGGGTTGAGGAGGGTCTAGCAAGGCTTATAGCATGGGGGATGATGTAGCATGTGGGTGCCGGGTCTTGGGCTTGGTTCATGTTGAGGCTGTGGTTAGGGGGCTGACTGGGAGGGAGGAGAGGGTTAGGCTCCTCGTCGATAGCGGGGTGACCTACACTCTTCTTCCTGAGGAGGTTTGGAAATCCATAAGGCTTAAATCAATGAGGGAGCACGATTTTATACTTGCGGATGGGACGGTGATAAAAAGGAAGGTTTCAGAGTGCTATATAGTCTTGCCTCAGGGAGAAGCCCATACACCAGTAATCCTTGGGGAGAAAGATGATAAAGCACTACTCGGAATGGTGACACTAGAGATCCTAGGCCTGATATTAGACCCCTTCAAAAGGGTCTTGAAACCTATGAAAATGATGTTGGCTTAGAGTGATTATTATCCAACACGCAATCACTCTCACGATTGGTGTTTTCTTAAATTACCTCCTCTCAGGGACTGGTAAGCCGCTTAGGGAGTTTACTCTTAACTCAAACAACTAATTTAATCATGTTCATTAAAGGTGTGTGAAACAGTTTAGAGAAATATACGCTCTCGCGGAATCTGGGTATGCAATCCTAAGCTATCTTGTTCGTATGTAATTGGAGGTCTCCCAGTTTTCAAGGTGAGCCGCTAAATGATTTTTGCAAGCTAGCCTTAATTTAGGGTAGGAGGCAAGGAAATATCTATGAACCTCCACCCAGCCTGGTATCGCGATGAGTTCTAAGAAGCGTTTCTATAGGTCTAGGAGGAATAGAGTTCTGGGAGGGGTCATGGGCGGGTTGGCCGAGTACCTTGAAATCGACCCAAATATTCTTCGGCTCGGCCTAATATTCCTCATGGCTCTCGGATTAGTTTTGGATACGGGTCTCACCGTGGCGCTGATAATAACGTATGTACTGGCATGGCTTTTTATACCGGAGGAGGCTGAGGGGAAGCCTAGGGAAGGGTTGCTCGAGGCCGAGCTTAAGAGAGGTGATTTACGCTGGGTGGCCGGGGTTCTGATAATGGTGCTGGGTCTCATGGCGGCTGTAGTGGGTTTATCACTTATCCTAACACCCTTATCCCAATTGTTGGTGAGGTTCATGGAGTATATGGGCACGGGTGTCCTGGGACTAGTAATACTAATAATAGGCATAATAGTCATGCTGGCTGGATACAAGATGACTAAAGGTAAAACAGGTAGTCGAGAGGACTCTGAAAGCTGAATCAGAGACTTACATACCTTATGGAGGCCCGAAGTAGTGTGAAAAATTGCCTACTAGCATAACATAAAATGAGGAATTTAATCTTAATTATCATCATTAAGGATCACTGTAGCCGTGAAGTTTCCCGGGTCCGGGAAGGCTAGATTGGCTCCCTCATCCAAAGCATCCTTCCTGGCCTTGCTCCATTACATAACCGTAGCCTCCACCATATACTTTACCATCATAGCCATAGAACTCTTAAGCTTGAAGCAAATTGTTTACAGCAACTATTCTCTGGTCTTTATCATACGGGTTATGGTGCTTGGGGTCGCGGCTGGCTCTTACAGGTTCTTTGTGAGGCTTGGATGTAGGGGTGGCCTAGGTCTAAGCTGGCCAGGCTTCTTTGAGAGTCTCTTCCTAGCCACTTTTCCGCTAGCCATCCTAAACCTATCCTCATACCTCTATGTGTCCTATACTGAGGGCTTAGGTATAGGTGAAGCCTTGGCTAGGCTAAAGTTCCTGGCGTCGAGCTACCATAACCCATGGTTCAGTAGCGGCTGCTTAGGACGCTGCTCGTATCGGTGCTTTTGATAGCCCTATATAACGCCCCGCTCCTAACAGGGGAATGGATACCCGAGGACATACTGGTGCTCTGCCTCATATACCCCATGATATACTCCCTGACACATAACTCAGCGGGGCTAATAGCCTCATATGTGGCGGTTTACGAGCTTCCTATCGCCGCCGCAGTCTTGCAGGGTTGGGGAGAAGCAGCGTATACGGTGCTCCTATACCTTAGGGTCTCATTAATGTTAGCCTCCCTAGTAATTATGCCAGTTATCATATGGAGGGTCGTGAAGGAACGGTGAAACCATTCAAGCACTAAGAAAGAACGGAATATTTGATTTAAAAATTAGGTGGCTGCGGAGGTGGGGGTTGCTCAACGGCTATGACCTCCGGGATAAGGGTCGGCGAGAAATCTGTGGCCTCCCTCATAATCGATGAAGGAGGGCATGGCAAGGTGAATGCAGCTGCCACAACACTCCCTAGAGAACGAGGTCATCCTAGGTGATATACTCGCATCCGAGCTCGGGATAACCATAATAGACCTCCCTCCATCACCTTAACATCTATTTACGGCTCTGTGCCAGCTGCTCCCGAATGATCCCGGCTACTGTTAGGTCTAGGCTTGTGGGAGCCTCCTCGGTTGTGGCCGTGGCAGGGTTCGACGCCTGGGTGGTCGAGGGGGTCATCAAACCATGCGGGGCCGTGGAGGCAGGCTTGGACAAGATATACCACCTAGCCCTATTCGCCTACCTAGTCCCCTCAATATCCATCCTCCTATACATCTCACTACTGGATTGGAGGGCGCCGCTATACCTGCTCGCAGCCACCTACTCAGGCGTCGAGGACATCCTCTACTACGCAATACTGATGGAACCCCTTCCCGAGAGGTTCACGTGGGTTCCAGGCGAGCCGACGCTGGCCGAGCTAGCGGCCAGATCCATTGCAGCCATGTCATTAGCCGCGCTAATAGACTACGTCATGTCACGTAGAATGAAGGCATAAGTCCTCAGCTCTTAACATGGCCCAAGCCATGGGGCTACGTCGTCGTATCCCTTCTTCCTCTCAGCCCAGTATCTCTTGAACCATTCAGGCACCCTCGGATTCCTTACGATGTCGTAATAGTCATAGGGCTTTATGTCTAGGACAGGCGTACCCTCATATGCGTCAAGACCCCTTACCTTAAGGATTGGAGGGTTCACCTCCTCGAGGAGGCAGGCCGACACGCCGATTGGGTTAGGCCTCATGGGGCTTCTAGTCGCGAACACTCCCACCTGCGGCGCTATGTCACTCCTACCCCAGGGAACGACCCTAAGCTTATAGCCCCTAACCTCATGCATGTGGAAGACTACTATAACATGGCTGTAGGAGCCGAGTCCCTCAAGACCCTCCAAGTAGTCATCCAAGACCCTTATCTCAGCCACATAACTATACCTGCTAGGGTTCATCCCCTCCCTCTGCAAACCCCTAACAACAACACCTATAGGCTTATACCGCACCTCCAACAAAATACGCCCACCCCACCGGATCCAAACACCAACAAGAATCTATAAGCAATATATCATCGCGGCCTTGCTGATACCCACTGCCGGGAAGCATTACACCTCGGCAAACGTGCTTAAACCTGTCTTTCCGCGTCGAGGTTTTATACCTGTGCGCTGCATAAAGTTTGGGTTGGTTGGTTTGGCCAGGGTCCTGGTCCTCGCCTCCGTGGGGTTCGATGAGAGGTTTATCGTTAGGCATATAGTCTCGACGGGTCTCGGCGTTGGTAGTGAGGATATTATTTATGCTTTCATCCCCACAGGTGATGATGAAAGAGGGCTTAGGGTAATCGAAGCCGTCAAGGAGCTCATATCCAGATACGGTCTTCACCTTACAGTCGATTCACTAAGTCTCGACGTAGGAGATTTCTGGGGCTCCGCAGGAAAGGTTAGAAGGACCGTGGAAGACGTCTCGAAGAAAAGATCCCCCCAAGCCATGCACATTCTTCTAGGCGGCGGTATGAGGGTTCTAGGATTCATAATATTTACTGGCGCCCTAGCGGCAAGGTATAAACCGCAGGAAAGCACCACGTACATCTACCGCGAAGACCTCAGGGGGCATATAACCTTCCCATTAGAGATTTTCAAAATTGAAAGACCACCCCAGCATATTATAGACACTTTAATGGCGCTTATGGATTCAGGAAAAAGTTCCTCTATATCTTCATTAGCGAGAAGCCTGCGTATAGCAAAATCCACGCTTCATAGACGTGTAGCATATATGGAGAAAACTGGCCTTGTAACGATTGAGAGACGCGGGAGGTCGTCAAGGATAAAGTTGCTTGATCCTGCCAAGCTCTGGATTTAATCTGGGACAAATCAGCATTTGTCTCATACGATACATACCATTAAGTACTGAATTCCGACCATTTTCAAAGGGAAATTTTATAGGCATCGAACATATACTTACTAACTAAGTATGATGGATGAAGAGAGGAAGAGGATAGTAAATGAGGTGGCGAGATTCCTAAGCTTCTTTAGGGAATGCAGAATTTATAGACCCATAGACATGATGGCCAAGCCTTTCAGCTATGTTGATGTAGTGACGGCTCTTCAGGATGCAGTTAGGCAGGCTGTGGTCGCTAAAGAGAATGCTGAGGAGAAAGTTGATGAGGAGGGAAGGAAAAGGAGGGTTGTTAAGGCCGGAGATAGATATGTTCCCGAACCCTACATACCATCTAGAAGCGTCCTCCAAAGCTTCCTAGAACTCTGCAAAGAAGACCTGACATATTCTAAGGAAGCTGCATTACTTGCACTCGCATACGGGGGTTAAGGTAAGATGGTGGTGTTCCTTTCCTTAGCTGGCCGTGTGGTTGTAAATGCTGAGGCACTTAATATGGTGGAGAGTGTTGGAAATGTTACGAGGCATAGGCGAACCACGATAATTATTGGTCAAGGGGGCGAATACATGAAGCTGGAAGTCCCCGCAATTAGTGGAGAGTCCCTGGCCCACGGTTATCAAGAAGCTTTGGTAAGAGCTGCCGAGACACTGTATGGAGGTAATCCCCCGATATGTGAATGGTGCTACAGGGGAGAGTTCTTCAAGGAGATGGATAACGCACATACAATAGCATCGGCTCTCAACATAATCAAGAAAAACAAGAACGATATACATGGCTTCGAGGCCGAGGTAATTAAGAACTGTTTGGTAGAGGACATAGGAGGCTTCCTAAGGGCAGAGGACCCACCAGTTAAGAGAACCTCTAGATTCTATGTAGGATATATGATTCCCGCATACGATGCAGTGAAGGCCAGCTCATTGGAATCCCAGTTCCATGTTAGGCATGCGCCTTCTGAACCAGCCAAGGAGAAAGGGGGAGAGACTAGAGCCGCCCAGATGATATATTACGTGGAACTTGGCAGCGCAGTTTACCAACTGAGCTTCGCAATAGATCTCTCCAACATAGGGGTGGCCACTATGGTGAAGAGGGAGGAAGTAGTAGATAGGGAGGAGAAGGCTAGGAGAGTAAAGTCCGCACTTATCGCTCTACAACAGCTTATAGAAGGGTTCTATGGAGCTAAGAGAAGCCGATTCCTACCTATTGAGGAGATAGTTAGCCTTTCTGCTGCAATATCTACACCATTACCCTTCATGCTCCCACCAGCCTCCACGAAAGAATACCTAAGCAGAGCTGCCGAGAAAATTAAAAAATCAACCAGTAAATTAGAGAATCTTGGC
>CAZHEC010000036.1:0-10007 GCA_964531465.1 uncultured Nitrososphaeria archaeon
CTCAGACGTGATGCATCAACATTCACATTAATGTGGTTATAGCCTGCCTCATACATTACATCAACATGTCCCTTGCTTTCTATCTTCTCGTATCTGCTTTTCACCCCTAGCATGGTTCTGCTAATCATTAAAAGTGTGTAGATTGGCCTGAAAGTTTTACTCTTTAGGTAGATTGGTGCGAGGAGTGAGCGGGTCTTCTTATAAAGCTTCTCAACCTTCACATGCCCCAGATACTTTACTGAAATCATGTTTAGCTCAAATCTTTTGGAGAGTGTATCCCGACTTATCGCCCCCTTTCCCGGAAATATCGCCTTGTTATGGTCTAGGCCGAGGGGCATACCTATACCGGCGCCCTCACCCACGATGCTTCTAGACCCAATAAATACTCCCAGCCCTCTCTCAACACCGTAAATCTCATACTCAGGGTCAGAGGGAATATTAAACGAGAACCTAACTCCCTCCAATAAGCGTGAAAGCATTTTAGACCTCTGTTTAGCTCGATGTGTATATAAAACTTTTCCTAAAAAGCAAATTAGGGAAAACCTTAATCACATGCAAGAAATTAATTAACTCAATAATTATGCACCCAGCCATCTTCCTCTCACTATCACTGACCGTCACATTCCTCTTCTTCATCTATGGGTATAACTGTTATTATCTTATGAGATGTTCATCTGGTTATCGTGTTCCCAGGGTCTCTGGTAAATGGTCTTCCAAGCCCGAGGTGGCGGTTCATCTTCCTATATATAATGAGAGATATGTTGTTGTGAGGCTGGTTGATGCCTGCTGCCGTATGGCCGAGAGATATGGGCGTGAGAAGGTTAGAATCATGATATTGGATGACTCCACGGATGATACCCGAGAGATTATTGATAGGGTCGTGTCTCGATATAGGTTAAGGGGGTTTAGGATAACTGTGGTTAGGAGGGATGGACGTGAAGGATATAAGGCTGGGGCTCTTCAGAATGCATTAAACCTAACCAAGGAGGAGTTTATAGCCATCTTTGACGCAGACTTCATCCCCCCGCCGGATTTTCTCGACAAAGTTATACCATATTTCTTGGAGGATGAGCGGGTTGGAATTGTGCAGTGTAGATGGGGGCACATAAACAGGGAATATAATATTCTCACTAGGTCTATCTCGATTGGTGTGGATGCCCACTTCATTATCGAGCAGCCTGGAAGATATGCATCGGGATGTCTTCTCAACTTTAATGGTAGTGCTGGGGTTTTGAGGAGGAAGGCCGTTCTTGAGGCTGGTGGGTGGAGCTCCGATACGCTTGCGGAAGATCTTGACCTAAGCTATCGCATCCAGCTTAAGGGATACAAGATAATCTACCTGAGAGACGTTGTATGCCTGGCCGAGGTTCCCCCGACCATGCCAAGCTTCAAGATGCAGCAGTCAAGATGGGCTAGAGGAAGCCTCCAAGTAGCCCGTAAACTTATCCCAGCAATAATACATAGTGATATTCTCGGAATTAAACAGAAAATACAAGCATTCATACATCTAACATACTATCTGGTTCACCCATTAATGTTCTCATCATTCATGCTGGCAGTTCTAGCAAGTCTAATGGGTGTGGATACAATAAGCCTTAAGCCGCCTGAAATAGAGGTAATCTACGGGAAAGAATTAACAGAATACGTATCCGATGTTGCTGAGTTTATCGGAGTTAATTATGCCTGGATCATATTGGGTTCGATGATCGTAGGCTCCGCTATTGCTGCCTGGATATATTACTATGTGGCTTTGAGGAGGCAGGGAATAAGCATCCTGAGAAACTTGCAGGGCTTCTTTTTATTGGGATTCATAGGATATGGGATAAGTCTAAGCAATACTATCGAGGCTGTTAGGGCTTTCCTTGGTTGGGGAGGCGAGTTCCGTAGAACTCCTAAGTATGCTGTGAAGAAGAGGGGGGATGACTGGAAGACGAGAATTTATCATGTGCCCCTGGACCTGAAGGCTCTGACGGAGATTTTAGCGGGCGTGCTTGGATGGACGGCCATTCTCCACGCATACATAACAAACAACATCGGCATAATACCCATAATCGCATTCTACACAATATCATACATACTAGTAGCAACGCTAACCATCACTCAAAGCGAGTCCATGATAAGGAAACCCATTGACAGGAAGATTGCCCCAGAGATTATGGTTAAAGTTTAAGGACTTGAATCTGGTTCTTCGAGACCAAGTATCCTGGAATATCGAAGAATTGGTTGCACCTGAGGAGTATTATTGAGTCGCTTGTTGCGACTATCTTACCGGACTTAACAAGTTCTGAGTCTACTGTCTTGCTGGTTCTGGCCTCGCCCCTCACTCCACTATACTTGAGAATTCGGCGAGTTAGGGCTGCGATTTCACCACTCCTACTTATCTGGCTCTCATATAAGATAACTGTGTATGATGCCTCAACTTCCTTAAGGATGTTTATCATGGTCTGGAGCGCCCTCTCAGTAGATTTTGTTGGACTATACTTCCCATGAATTCCCGAAACGTCCCTTATGACCCCGTCATCTCCTAGGACTATTAGGTCGCCCTTAATCACAGCCTCTATTGTGTGGAGAACGTTGAATCCATCCACCCACACCTCCTTCCCCCTTATCCCACAAGCATCAATCTTTCTCGACCTTATCAAATCTGCGTCATGTTTTGGAAGGATTCCCCGGAAAAGAATCAACCTCTCCTTTTTATCTAGGCCGTATCTATCGCCAACAATCTTAAGCGATGATGTTTTTCCATACCCACGGTTTAGCAGATATCTTAGATCTTTTGCCGCCTCACGGATAATCTTCACTCTCTCCTCGTCGATCATTCTAGGTATATTCCCGGCCTTAGCGGAAGAGCTGACTTCGATTTATTCTTCGGGTCATATATTCTCTCTTCCCCTTCCATGTATACCTTAACGTTTAATCCGAGTTCCCTTCCCATGAATTCTGCCGCCTCCACATATATCTCATGCTCTCTTTTCGCCACGCTTAGTATATGATTGGGGCTGTATCTTGGCGTTAGGGACGAGGTTACGTCGAGCATTATCTTGGATATGCTGTCTGCATGCTTCTTTAGGCTGGGTAAGTTCATGGCTATCCATCGTGCCAACTCTCCTAATGCCTTCCCTAATCCACTGCTCGATACTTTAAGCGCTTGTTCGAGTAGACTTAGCTTCTCTTTATTTGCAGAATAGATAATCATCTTCTTAGGCTTCTCCTTCATGACCTCCATAATGTTTCTAGCATCTTCTAGGACCTTTATTATCAGCTCCTCTGATAACTCAGCCTCCTCATCTATAAGGTCTTCATCGACCTTAGGCCATTCTGCGAGTGAGACGAACCCCCTTCCACCTATTATGCTCCAGGCTTCTTCGCATGCAAAGGGTATGAAGGGCGCCAGCAAACGTATCCACGAGTCTATGAATCTTCTTCCAGAGTCGCTAACCTTTCCGCCTGTTCTCCTGATATACCATCTCCAATCATTGTATAGACCATATAGCGCTTCGTTGCAGGCTTTCCTGGTTTTAAGCTCCTCCATCCACTCTGTGATGGACTTTATTTTTCTTTGAAGTCTGGAGAGAAGCCATCTATCAACGTCATGATTCTTTGATGGGTTTATTGAGGAGGCCTCCCTAACTATCTTCAGAAATTGCTGTATCATATTCTTGACCTCCTCTGCGTTTCTCTCCCTCCAATCCGGGTCATCCATGTCTTCTGCCGCGAGGAGTAATGTGGCTCTTGTGGCGTCTGCTCCATGCCTCTGTATCGCCTGCCTTAATGGAATGAAGTTCCCCTTGCTCTTACTCATCTTCTTACCTTCAATGTTAATCATCCCGTTAACTCCTATGCCCCTGGGCCAATGCTTCTCCTCGAATATAGCTATATGGTGGAAAAGGTAGAATGTAAGATGATTGGGGACAAGCTCCTTTGCGGAGATCCTCATATCAACAGGATACCAGTATAGGAACTCTTTTCTCATTTGTTCAAGCAGGTCTCTCCTAATCCCCACCTGGTTGGAGATTTTCTCCGGGTCCCCTCTCCCTAAGAATATGTAGTTTAGGGTTTCGGGGGTTAGGTGTTCGGCTTTCACCTCGCCCTGGTTAAGGTATTTGCTTATAGTGTATAATGCTGGGTATATTGTTGAGTCGCTGAGGGTCTCCACTATCCATTCAGGGTCCCATGGAAGCTTTGTCCCCAGACCTGTCTTCCTTGCGCATGCCCAATCTCTCAGCCAGTCAACTACGTTAAGGAACCATGACCTGGCTTCCTCAGGTAGTATAGTCATGTGGTTGATATGATTCTTAACTTTCTCCTTCCATGCTGGGTCAGAGTATCTTAGGAACCACTGGTTCTCAACTATCTTGACGATGCATTCGGTTCCACATCTGCACACGACCTTCTCTGGTAGTTCCCACATCTTGTCGCCTAGTCCGAGTTCTATGAGCCTCTCACCCACCTTGTCTCTGGCCTCGCTAACTCTCATGCCCGAAAACTCGCCGCAGTTCTCCCTCATTACACCCTCATGGAACTCCTTCGAGTAAACTTTTTTGGTTGCCTCTTCAAGCCTTGGGTCAGTATCGCTTCTTATCCCCGCCTTCTCAACCTCCTCAACCGCTGGATGCTCCCCATAACCTGGAACCTTGATTATCGAGATTGGCCGAATACTCTCAACCAGCTCTTTGATTCCATATCTCTCAATTCTCTCCTTATTACTTCTCAAGGCAACTATACCTGCATAATCGTAGGGTGCGTGTGAGGGAACGCTGTAAACCACGCCTGTCCCAAAGCCTGGGTCAACCAGGTCGGCTGGGAATATGGGTATCTTCTTCCCTGTTAATGGGGTCTTAGCGAGCCTGCCGACGAGTTCCCCGGGGTCAATCCTTGAGATAATCCTGATATTCGTCTGCGGCCTCAGCTTCTCGGCAGCCCTCTGCGACACCACCCACCTCTTATCCTCAACCTCTACGACCACGTAGTCATGGTTTGGGTTAATCCAGATGTTGGTGGCGCCGAATATGGTCTCAGGCCTTAGCGTGGCTGCGGCCAGATATAGGTCATCCATCTTGAAGAGAACTATGGTATATTCCTCTGGTGAGACTCCCTCGCCTACAAGCCTGTCATGGTCTCCTGTAGGACTTTTGTCATAAGGGCACCAGACAACGGGGTGCCTGCCCATGGTTACGTATCCCCGCTCTCTCAGGACTAGGTATTGCCACGTGATGAATTTGCTGTAATAGGGATGGAGGTCGGTTGTATAGAATTCCCTCCTCCAATCAACCGAGTATCCCATGGCTTCTACAACGGGCTTATTCTCAGATGTATAGTATTGGGTTACGAATGCTGGGTCGGTGAATTTTTCCAACATCTCTTCAGGAACACCGTCAATCTCGAGGAGCATTCTCCTGACCGCTGGGTCTCCACGCTTCAACCTCTCGGATGTTCCTGCTACTGCCTCGCCTGTCCAGTGCCATGCCCATGGAAAGAGCACATTGTATCCCTGCATTCTCTTGAATCTTGCATACGCGTCTCCACGGGTGAATGTGAAGCCATGGCCTAGATGGAGTGGGCCGTTCTGGTATGAATATGGGACGCAGATGAAGAATTTCGGCTTATCCTCCGATGGGTCAGCCTCGAATATCCTTGCTTCACGCCACTTCTCCAACCACTTAACCTCATAATCTATAGGTGACTTAACCAAGGTCTCTCTAACCCCGCCCTCCATTCAGGTCAAGTCATCTCATATTTAAGCCATTAACCTTCCACGTATTCAAGACAGATGACGGCATCTTTGATGTAGAGCGAGTAGAGGCTAGTATCCATATTCTCCCTATCCTGCTCACCCACGTATATGTCTATGTGCTTCCCTGTAATGTTAGGGCTTCTATCACTCACTATAAACACTGTGTTAAGGAGCTTCTCCTCAACCTCAGGTTTTAACTCTGCTTCAAAACTTAGTATGTATATCCTTGTCCCATTCCTTATACTTGGGGGGCCTGCCACCGTCTTCCATGGAATTAGGGGGTTCCCATTTGCGTCGAGAGGTTTATCCCTCTTGATGTATCCCCATCCAGGAACATACCCCAAGTATCTTCCATCGTTTCCCTCACCATCACCCTTGCCCCACCCCTCCCTCCTAACATCCCTCAAGAAATCCTCCCTATATCTACCTAGAGGCCGACCCTCCGGATCTCTAACCAACACCTTCCTCCCATGATAAAACTCCTCCCTAACAGTCCAATACGAGGTTATCAAGAATCCGGTAAGACATCCAAGAGTCCTCGTCTCCCATAAAGTAGTAGTTAAAGTCTCCGTAACAGTGACTCTAATTGTCTCCCTGACGGTTTCAACACGGGTAATCGTAACATTATAACTAATCGTTTCCATAAGAGTCTCGGTAAAATTCCTAACCTCAACACTAGTGACCGTCTCCCTACTAGTAACAATACTTGTTGCAGTAATAGTCTTGGCCACAGGCTCCTGCAATGTCCTAGGAACCTGAACCAATGTAATCAACATAAATGCTATGATTATGAGTAGCGGTAGCAGCCTCCTCACAGTAGATAATCCTGAAAATTGTAATATAAACCCTTGACAATTCAAAGACGGCATGAGGCCGATAATAGCCCTAATAACAGACTACGGCACCAAAGATCCATATGTGGCCCAAA
This sequence comes from uncultured Nitrososphaeria archaeon, assembly GCA_964531465.1. Lineage (GTDB taxonomy): Archaea > Thermoproteota > Nitrososphaeria_A > Caldarchaeales > Wolframiiraptoraceae > Benthortus. The sequence continues at coordinate 6,663 of CAZHEC010000036.1, forward strand.
TCAAGGCAGTTATCCTAAGATATAGGGACGACGCAGTAATAATAGATGTAACACATGATGTTGAGACATTTAACGAACTGGAAGCAGCATTTCTACTAAAAACCTATGTAAAGCATATGCCTCCAGGAACAATCCACGTATGCGTGATTGATCCAGGAGTTGGGACGGAGAGAAAGGGAATCATAATTGCCACGGATAGGGGTGACGTATTCATAGGGCCGGACACGGGATTCATGACACCGGCTGCGAAGGAACTCGGCATAAAGAAAACATACATAATAGATGAGTCAAGGCTACCCTCAAGAACCTCGGAAACATTCCATGGAAGAGATGTGTTTGCCCACGTAGCTGGACAAATCGCCCAGGGAGTCTCCCTCGAAAAGATAGGGATAGAAACACAAAATTATCAAACCATAACGTTGCCAGCACCTAAAATCACTGATAATGAAATAAAAGCAATAATAATGCATGCCGATAACTTTGGAAATCTAATAACAAACATAACGCCTAAGGAGTTAGAAAAAATTGGAAGGTTAGGTTCGTCATTTCTGGTTAAGCATAGATTAGGTGAAGTTTTGTGTAAGTGGGTGAAGTCTTATGGCTGGGTTAAGGAAGGAGAATACTTGCTAGTGGAGGGAGGAACGGGATACATAGAGTTGTCAATAAATAAGGGAAACGCCGCAAGAATCACAGGATTAGGTGTTGGAGACACAATAACTATACAGAGAGCCGAGGCTTGATTAACAAAGTTACAATTTTATGGGGATCTATATTTAACCTAAGAAGCCGTCCTTTCCCAATATATGACATTCTCTCCTCTAATAGATTCGTAAGATACGCCTCCTCGGCCTCAAATCCTAGATTTATCTCCGCATCCACCTTATCGTCCAACAGATTATAGAGTCTAACTATTATTCCATCCTCATTCTCGGCCTTCTTAATAGCCGACAATAATAACCCATTAGAGCTTGCCTCCACCAAGCCTGTATGCCATCTTAACTTTATATTTCCCCAATAGGTAAGCAGCGGCTCCAGAAATGATGCTGCGTTCCTATAGAATTGCTTCCATCCGCCAGCTCCATGAGGTATAATGGAGTATTCATACACTAGGGTTCTGATACATTGTGCGCCGGGTGTTCTTATTGGTGGTCCAGCATGGCCTCTTTTCCGCGTCTTTACATCTTCTCTGGAAAGTTTTCCAACAGCCCTTAACAGAGTAAGGTATAGATTCGTGGTAGCTCCCTTCTCCTCCACATGGTATTCATGGATTCCCCTGGCAGCTATCATCAGGCCATAATTTGTATCCGTAATGTCCAGCCAGCCTGACATTACATCACCAACAGGCTCCTCCACCCACTCCTCAACCCGATACTTCTTAGATAACACTCTCTCAACCACATAAAAACTACTATTCACAAATACTTTGCCGACTTTTCCATCAAAGGGAAACCTAACACGCAGCCTATGATCTTTTGCAAAATTCTCCACAACCAACTTTACATCTATACGTGGCACATGCTTATAGAGCATCACATAACACTTAATCGGGACATTGACTCTGGTCTTCGACCTATAGTTGGATGTGCAGTGCGATGGTAGTGGGAACATGGATCTTACTCTTAGAATCGAGATGAAGCCATTAGATTTCCTTTTAATTTCCGCTTTAATCCTGCTGCTCTCAAATACTTCGTTTGATTCTGGCGGCGAGTAATTATACTCATCTCCAATATCTCCATCATCAACTAATACATTCATCATAGTGTATTCTCTACCGTTGAGCTTGTCGAAAATCTTCAAGGCTCCGCCTTTCTCGGGATTGGCTTCAACGAGGAAAAACTCGTTCTCAATTATGTTGGAGTCATCCCACTGATCTTCCTCATGAAGGCTACCTTCCCTAATCACGACATCGTATTCCTTCAAGCCTGTTGCTGGCACGTCCTTAGCAATAAATCCGACCAATACGTGGCCTTCCCATGCTTCATCCTCTATTATAAGACCTGCCGATGAATCACTCTCTGATTTAAAGGAAATACCTTTCTCTACCATCTTCTTTGGCAAATATATCCAGGCTACATCTGTTCTGCTCCAAAGTGATGGGTTAAAAACAATCACCCTCATTCCAGAGTCTTTTTCAACCAGTTTCGTGAAGACCTGCTCTATCAATCTACCTGTAATGGAAATTACTTGGTTAAATCTGGATTCATTATCTAGATGGGTTTCGTCTGAGCCTGAGCCGTAAATACTGTCATGTGAATGATTTTGGAGAAGTATTTTCCAAGCAAGGTTAAGTGCCTGAGAAGGATAATTCTCTCCTCTTATAATCAATAGGACGGATAAAGGCTCAGCAAATTTCTCTAGTAATAGTTGAGCATGGTAATTGAGTAATTTTAGGTAAGGTCTTGAAGAAGCCACGCCGTAAAGCATGTAATGTCTCCTCGCCCCTCTAAGCTCGCCTCTGAAAATAGGAAGCTCGTTCAAATGCTTCCTCAACTCTTCGAAGTAATCCTCCAAACTACCATGCCTAAATATTGCATTCCCTGAAAGGTTGTTTAGCCTCTTAATTATCTCCATTATCCAGGCATTTGGAGGTTGATGATCACCCCCATCCATGAAAACAATAATTCCAGTTCTTGAATCAGATTCAAGCTCCTCAATCTCCTCAAATATCCTTCGAATACTCTCCTCCCCTATTTGCATTCTTAACGGCTCCTTGTATTGTTTTAAAGTAGATGTAATCCATCCCTCAGGATCTCTCCAAACATCCATCTCATATGGCTGCTCATACAGTAATTTTACTCCATAATCATATCCTTTCTTCAAATATAATGCTGGAATCCTGGAACCGTCAGGAGATTCCCATAGAAACTCAAGGCCCAGTTTATTCTCTTCATCGCCCATGCCTCTGGTAAATACGAATCCTTCCAACTTAAATCCGGATAAGATTTGCGGGAGTTGGGCTATGTGCCCGAATGTATCGGGAAGATATCCAATATTCATGTATCTGCCATATTTCTTAGCAATGTTGATTCCTATCAGTAGGTTTCTGATTAGGGCCTCTCCCGAGATTAAGAACTCATCTGGCTGGGTATAAAATGGACCTATCATTATTCTCCCTTGAGAAATCAAGTTAGTGATTTTCGGCTTCATCTCAGGCCTAATCTCAAGATAATCCTCAACCAGGCTTGATTGACCATCCAACAGAAAGCTAGAGAATGACTTATCGCTCTCCAACATGTTAATGACGCGGTCAATGACATCCACTAGCATCAATCTAAAATCCTGATAACTCAGATACCACTCTCTATCCCAATGCGTGTGAGAGATGACTATGACTAGCACCATTCC
>CAZHEC010000037.1:0-9843 GCA_964531465.1 uncultured Nitrososphaeria archaeon
CGGGGTTTCTTGCGGCGAGTCGGAGGACTGCTGTTCCGAGCATGGCTTCCTGGGTTGATGCTGCGACGTAGCTTAGGGTGATTAAGGCCTCGTAGAATATGTGGCCACGCTCCACGTGGCTTGGAGGGACGAATATGTGGTCGGTTACCCAGAGCGAGTCGTATCCCAGGGACTCGGCCTCCTCCGAGAACTCTCTGATGAGATGGGGTGAGGCATAGAGCCATCGATGGGGCAAAATCACCCCGAACCTCATCCACGCTAAAGGAACTAGGCCGCTAAATTATCTTTACACCTCTTGAGTAATAATGCGAAGATTAGGTGGATTAAGGCATAGTAGGCACGTGAGAAGGAGTCTTCTATGAACCCGTTCTGGAGGAGAATTCTCACAGACCTCAACGCCCTCCTAGCACGTTCTATGTGGCTGGTTTCCTCCAATCCTTACCTAAGGCTCTCCCTGTGCAGGGATGCCTTAAACCCTTCCTCTACCCTGAGAGGATTAGGTCGAGGGCAAGCATCACTATCAGGCCTGTTATGAGGCCGTAGCTCGGAAGCCTCTCATGCCCTATCCTATGCGTCTCCGGGATTATCTCGTCGCTCACCACGAATATCATGGCTCCAGCTGCGAAGCCCATGGCGTAGGGCAAGAGGCTGCTAACTACGGTTACGGCCCATGCGCCCAGTAATGCTAGGGGTGCCTCGACGAGGCCTGAGAGGGCCGAGATTATGAATGCCCTTGACCTAGTGTAGTTTCCTGCTGAGAGGAGGCCGAAGCCGACTGAGAGGCCCTCGGGTATGTTCTGTAATGCTATCGCCATCATCAGCCCGAAGCCCAGAAGTATGTTTCCCGACCCATAACCCACCCCGACAGCCAGCCCCTCGGGCATGTTATGTATGGTTATCGCTATTACGAAGAGCCATATGGCCCTTAGCCTAGCTATCTGCAGTCCCTCCTCACCCCTAATGGGATGGAAGTGGGGGATAATCCTATCCATGACGGTAACCATCGTCGCACCTAGAGCTATTCCCGTGAGTACAGGGACCGCCCCACCCATCTCGAACCCAGGTATGATTAGGCTTGTGAAGCTGGCGGCCAGCATGACGCCTGCGGCGAACCCGAGACCCACGTTTAGAAATGTCTCAGGAGGGTTTCTGAGGAAGAGGACTGGGACCGCCCCGAGAAGATTCAATGCTGCTCCGAAAAAACCTCCAAGTAGCCCTAGCAGGATGGGGTCTGAGCCAGAGATTGCCTCAAGAAGCTCGAGTAAAGTCATCTACTCTATCCTCTCCAAGCCCATGCATTAAACCTAATGTTAAGTCTTTTTCATCAATTCTCTACCAACTATATTGCGGCCGGTATGCAGGACCCCAGCCCCTAATCCTCCTCACTCCTCCCCGAATCATCAGCACGCCCACGATTAATGGTATGAGGACCATGGTGACCCAGATTGTCAGGTTCTCGGCCAGGGGACCTGAGAGACCCGCCGTGATTATTCTTGAGGCCGCCAGCGCCATGAAGATTAGGTGGAGTATCCCTCCTAAGACTTGGAGTGTTCCCGTAGCCTTGCTCTCAACATATCTAGTGGTCAGGAATGAGGCCAGGTAAAGGATGATTCCTATGAGCCAGATAAAGCCGATTATTATTAACCCGATGGCGAGGGCTAGCCCCACAAGGGCGATGGCTCCAATCCCTCCACCGCTCACGCTGACTCCAGCCCTAGTAGGCATGATCATCGAGACGAACCCCATGAGGCTGGCTAAGGTGAAGATGAAGCCTAGGGCTGAGAGCACTATCCCAGCCTTCCTGCCCATAGCCGCCTCTGACAGGCATCCCTCACATAAACCTTTATCCCAATCTGTGAGGCAGGTAAGGTATGGGGGGCAGGCCGAGGGTCCTAGTGGTGGATTTCGGCGGCCAGTACGCCCACCTCATAGCACGTAGGTGCAGGGAGCTTGGGGTCTACTCGGAGATCGTGGGGCCTGAGGGCTTGGAGGAGTCTCTCGACGGCTCCGTCAGGGGGCTGATACTCTCAGGAGGGCCTAGAAGCGTCCTCGAGCCAGGCTCCCCCAAGATTCCCGAGGGTCTTCTGAGAAACCCTCCCACGCCAATCCTCGGAATCTGCTATGGCCACCAGCTAATAGCCTACATGCTTGGGGGTAGAGTCGAGTCCGGCGCCCTTAGAGAATATGGAAGGGTTAAGATTAGTGTCATGGGGGATGACAGGCTCTTCAAGGATGTTCCACAGAGATTCGAGGTCTGGATGAGTCATGGAGACTCAGTGATAACTCCTCCAAAAGGGATGAAGCCCACAAGCATAAGCGAGAACAACGTAATAACATCCATGAGCGACGGAGAGAAGATATACTCGACACAGTTCCACCCAGAGGTAAGCCACACCCAACACGGCAAGACAATCCTAAGAAACTTCCTCCGAGACATATGCGGCATACCGCCAACCTGGAAGCCAAGAAACATGATTGACGAGCTAGTCGAGTATGTTAGGAGGACTGTCGGGGATGAGAAGGTGATATGTGCCGTCAGCGGCGGGGTCGACTCCATGACGACAGCCCTCATACTCTCAAGAGCAGTCGGAGACAACCTATACTGCATCTTCGTAGATACTGGTCTGCTGAGGAAAGGCGAGGCAGAGAGGGTTGAGAAGGCAGTTAAACAGGCTGGGATAAAGAACCTAATCAGGGTCGATGCGCAGGGACGCTTCCTCACAAGGCTGAGAGGTGTAAGAGACCCTGAGGAGAAGCGGAGGATAATAGGAGAGGAGTTCATCAAGGTGTTCGAGGAGACGGCTAAAAAGATTCCAGATATACGTTGGCTAGCCCAAGGAACAATATACCCGGACAGGGTTGAGAGCGGCAGGGCTGGAAGAGGCTCCGCACTTATAAAGAGCCACCACAACGTGGGAGCGCTTCCCGAGAGGTTGGGGCTGAAGTTAATCGAGCCTCTCAGAGACCTATACAAGGATGAGGTGAGGGAGATAGCCGAGGAGCTGGGAGTCCCAGATGAGATTATCTGGAGGCATCCCTTCCCAGGGCCAGGGCTAGCGGTCAGGATAATAGGCGAAGTAACCGGGGAGAAGCTCAGGATATGTAGGGAGGCGTCGGCGATAGTGGAGGAGGAGATAGGGAGGATAGGTCTCCAGCGGATGGTCTGGCAGGCGTTCGCAGTGGTGGGAGATGATAGATGGGTGGGGGTTAGGGGCGATGCGAGGAGCGATGGACACATAGTAATCATAAGGATTGTGGAGAGCGTGGACGGCATGACAGCCGAGGCATACCCCATAGGCCTCCAAGCCCTCCAACGAATCTCAAACAGGATAACCAACGAGGTCGAGGGAGTAACCATGGTGGCCTACGCCCTGACCTCCAAGCCGCCATCAACGATAGAGCCATGCTAACATTGCAGAAAAATTAAATATTTCAGAAATGGAAACATTTACGTGAACCTCCAGCAAGCCTATGCAAGGCTCCTCCTAGAGCTTGGGCCAAGGGAGTTTAAGGCCGAGGAGGCGGCCAGGGTCCTCAAGCTTAAGAACCCCTACCTCATGCTCCACAGGCTCCTGAAGGCAGGCTACCTGGCCAAAAGCTCCCGGGGCATCTTTAGGCCTGTTCACCCAGCCCTACTACCTCTGGGATGGCTTGGGTTCAGATGGGAGGAGCAGGTGTCTGTGAAGGAGTATCTACCCTTCTTGGAGAGGGTCGTGGCCGGCTTGCTGGAAGAGTTCTGGGGTAAGCTGGTCTCCCTGGTGCTCTTCGGCTCCCTAGCCCGGGGGGACGTCAAGCCCGAGAGCGACGTAGACCTACTCATAGTGGCCGAGGGCCTACCTGAGAGCTACTCTGAGAGGCTGAAGATTGTGCGTAAGGCCACCCGGGAGGCCGAGGCCATGGCCGCCGAGCTCTGGAGGAGACGTAGCATATACCCGCTCATAGACCCCGTGGTCCTAACCCCTGAAGAGGCCTCGGCAACCCAGCCCTTCTACCTAGACCTCCTAGAGGACAGCATAATCATATATGATAGAGGATTTATGGAGAAGGTCCTCAGGGAGCTAAGGAGAAAGCTTGCGGAGCTCGGCTCCAGGAGGGTAACCCTGCCAGATGGCTCATGGTATTGGGTTATAGGGCGTCCCGGGGAGGCGGCTGAGGTCTGAGGATGCTTGACCTTGCGAGGGACTACCTTAGGCGTGCGGAGGCCAGGCTCATGGCGGCCGAGACCTCCCTAAGCCGTGGCGATTACCCCGAGGCCGTTAGATACTCGCAGGAATGCGTGGAGATGTCCCTGAAAGCCTCCCTCAGAGCCATGGGGATAGAATACCCTAAGGTCCACGAAGTTGGAAGGGTCCTCCTGATAGAGGGCTATAGATTCCCCGCATGGTTTAGGGAGCATATAGAGCAGCTGGCGGAGATCTCGAGAGACCTAGCGGAGAAACGTGCACCAAGCATGTATGGGGTAGAAGCCGCAGGAAAACCTGCAGGAGAACTATTCAACAAAGAGGATGCGGAGGAGGCGGTAAGAAACGCCAAATACGTCCATGAACATGCAAGGAGGCTCGTAGAGGAAATCATGAGAAAGACTGAGGGATGAGGAGGTGGGCCGGGTGGGAGTCGAACCCACGACCTCCGCCTCGTAAGGGCGGCGTCATAGCCACTAGACCACCGGCCCTAGGGCTTCCTGCTCCTTGGACATTTTATATCTTTTCGGCGTCCTAATTGGTATCATAAAATATGCGATTGTGCATAATCTCTTGAGGTGGCTTGATCGAGTCTCTGCTTTTGGCGTTTCTAGGTTTTCTTCATGGTTTGGAGCCTGACCATGGTTGGCCTCTGGCTACACTCTACTCGCTTAGGGGTCCTTCCATGATTATGGGTGTTGTTGTCTCGGTCTTCCTCTCAGCCATGCATCTGGCTCCAGCCCTCCTCGTATTCTTGGCATACTCCCTCATCCATCCATTGGTTTCAGACGCCCAACCCGTCCTGAGGTATTTGGGAGCCGGCGTCCTCCTTCTCCTAGCCGTGAAGTATTGGGTCGAGAAACCTAAGCCTGTAAGGGGTCTAGTTGGTGGCGGGGGACCCGGCCAGGTAGCCATCATGGATATACGGCATATATCATTAGTAGCTTTCCTACTTGGATTCATCCACCATGAACCATACATACTCATAGCATTAATGATATCGGGAGCAAACCCGCTGCCCATGATAATTATTTACCTCCTATCAGTAATGCTTGGTATGATGACAGCCACCCTTCTATCCCTAAGAATAATCACTATACCAAAGATCTACTCATGGATCACGGAGAGGGCTGATGTCTTGCCCAAGCTGGGTGCGGTTATCCTTGCGTTGATGGCCCTTAGCCTGTTTCTCCTCTAGATGTATCCAAGGCTTCGGAGCCTCTTCTTTATCTCCTCTTCCTCCTCGGGCGTGTAGGCTGGCTCCTGCTCCTCCTCTGAGAGAACCTCCCGTAGAACAAACTCCACGAACTCCTCAACATCCTTGAACTCCTCATTCCCAGCCACATACTCCTCAATCTTCCTGTATAACTGTGCTGGAATACTTATCTGGACCTTGTCCTCACCCATCCTTTTCACCGTTGCTTGATGAGGTTTAGGATGTGGCTTTTAAGGGTTTCCGCAGCCTCCTCAGGCTCCGTAGCCTCCGTGTCTATGACTAGATCGGGTTTCTCGGGTTCCTCATAGGGGTCGCTTATCCCTGTGAAGTTCTCTATCTCTCCTTTGAGGGCTTTCCTGTAGAGTCCCTTCGGGTCCCTCCTTATGGCCTCCTCCAGGCTACACTTCACGTAGACCTCGCTGAAAGGAACCTCCTCCGAGACTATCCCCCTTATCTCCTCCCTGACATCCCGGTAGGGTGAGACGAAGCTACAGAGGACTATCACGTCGTTCCTTGCGAGGAGTCTGGCTATCCAGGCAACCCTTAGCAGGTGTTTCCTCCTCTCATCCCTCGTGAATCCTGCCTCAACGTTAATCGTGGCCCTGACCCAGTCTCCGTCCAGAAGCTCAGCCCTATAACCCATATCCTTAAGCTCCCTCAGAACAATCCTCCCAATAGTCGTCTTACCGCTTCCAGGAAGACCCGTCAGCCAGACAACCACCCCAACCATGGGAACCCAAGAGACCGCATGCCAGCAACCTAAAAGATGTTACAGTGATGTTTAAAGGAACCGGGGGTCCTAGGTGTTGGGAGAAGCTTTGAGACCTCATGGTGGAAGACTGGTAAATCGTGTGGCTGTTGGAAGACATAGGGAGAGGCTTCTAGGAGAGGTGGTGGAGCTACCTAAGATAGAGCTCGACCTATCCCTTGCAATAGATGTCGAGAACCTTGGAATCGGGCTATACAGCCCTCTGGAGGGATTCATGAATCAGGCCGACTATGAGAACGTGCTTGAGAGGGCAAGGCTAAGCAACGACCTCCCCTGGGGTCTCCCAATAATCCTACCATCCGAGGAGAGATTCAAGGAGGGAGACGACATAGCCCTAACCTACAACCATGACCCAATAGGAATACTAACCATAGAGGACATATACACAATCGATAGGAGCAGGCTCTGCCTAAGCATCTATGGGACAAAGGACCCAGGCCATCCAGGCGTATCCCTAACCATGATGAGGCCGCCTGAAGTCCTTGCGGGGAGAATCGAGCTCCTAAACCGTGTCCCAGTAGACTATCAAGAGTATGCACTAACACCTATGGAGACTAGGGTCCTATTCAAGGAGAGGGGGTGGAAGACCGTTGCGGGATTCCAGACCAGGAATGCTCCACACCTAGGCCACGAGTCAGCGATAAGGCTAGCCCTAGAGCTAGTGGACGGAGTATACATCAACCCAGTCCTCGGACCCAAGAAGCCTGGAGACTTCCCCGACAAGCTGATAGCCGAGACCTACAGAACCCTGGCCCAGGAGTATCTTCCATGGGGGAGGGTGGCTGTGGGATTCATAAAGTATAGCATGAGGTATGCAGGGCCACGTGAAGCCCTCCACCACGCAATCATGCGCAAGAACCTGGGATGCACACACTTCATAGTGGGAAGAGACCATGCAGGAGTAGGAAACTACTACAAGCCATACCAAGCCCAGGAATACCTCCAGAAATTCCCAGACCTAGGAATCCAGATAATAACAGTCAAGGAATACTGGCACTGCCCAAAATGCGGATGGATAGTAAGCAGCAGGACCTGCAGCCACAAAAACATAGAGAAGATAAGCGGAACAAAGATACGTGAAGCCCTGAAGAAGGGCCAGAGACCGCCGAGCTACTGGATGAGGCCCGAGATAGCCGACCTAATAATCAGGCACACCCAGGCCTGAAAACTTAATTTATGTATGGGAGCCCTCTAAAACCGGGATAATAGAGGTGGCCGGAGCAGACATCAGGAAGGAGATGCTTAGACTCCTAAAGGAGGATGAGGGGTTCCGCTATGGGATACCTAGGACTAGCCGAGATACTCAAACGAATGGACCGGCATGAAGAGGAGCTAGTTAAACTAAGGAAGGACATGAACAGGCTGCATGAAGATATGAACCATCTGCGTGAAGACATGAACCGGGGATTCATGCTGATTGAGCGTAGAATCTCTGCCTTGGGCGCCAGGTGGGAGCTTATGTCCGAGGAGGCCTTCCGTGAAGGGTTGAACGGTATTCTAGGGAAGGAGCTTGGACTAAAGGTGGAGAAATGGCTCCATTACGACTCGGAGGGAGATGTCTATGGCTACCCAAGCCAAGTTGAGGTAGACGTAGCGGTAAGCGATAACAGAATATTACTGATAGAGGTCCCCTCGCATGTAAGACGCTCTGATGTGGCGGCTTTCAGGAGGAAGGCCAGTTATATGAGAAGATTACGGGGAGAAGACCCAGTAAACTACTCATAGTAACACCTTACATTGAGGATGATGCCTTTAAGCTCGCCCTGGAGATGGGTATTGAGGTTTACACGAGGGTTTAGCCTTTTCTGCCGAAGTATTCCTGTATTAGTTCTGCTGTTTGGAGGGCGTATAGGTCTCTTTTCCCATGCTCCATGAAGGTTGCTATGTATATTCCTTCGAAGCTGTGTAGTGAGTCGTCGGGGCCTGTATCATTCTCTCCTAGCCACGGTGATTCGTATCCTATTGTCTGGACTGGTCGGACCCTCACGTTGTCCATGTAGAGCATTAGGTCGGGTGGGTCTCCCCTAACGTCACGGTATATCTCACGTGGCCTTAGGATTGTGTTCTGGATATGTCCCCATGGGGCCTTCATGACGGTGAGCTTCCTCCTCAGCTCCCTAACCAGGTCTTCGTATTCTTCACGTGAGACTATTCCCTTAGGCTCCCTCCCCCTCATGTTGATGAATATCCTAGAGTAGTATCCTCCCCACGCCCAGACCTGGGTCCTACCCCAGTCAACATCGGCCTCCTCTATATTCTCACCTCTCCTAGGCTCTGAGCGGAGGGTGAGATAACCCTCATCCATAAGCCACATATTGATAGCATATACTCCTCTCTGCGCCTGGTTCCCATGGTCGGAAAGGACCAGAACATCTGCATCGCCACTCGCCTTGATTAAATCTTCTATCAGTCCATCCACCATGACGTAGTATCTCTCAACCATGTCCTCCAACTCGTTTCCAGGCTCGTATTGTGGGTGCTGGGGGTCATAGTATTTCTGGTAGAGGTGGTGGACCCTGTCGGTCCCTATCTCATGTAGGACCATGATGTCCCAGCTCTCCCTCTCGGCCAGGTATCTCGCAACCCTCCACCTCTTCTCGGTCATCTCCACAAGCTCCTCCCAAGCCTCCCTCTTCCTCTCAGTCCTATACTCGATGTCGAAGACGTATCCCCCAGACACCCTCTCCACATCCTCTCTTAGCGACTCGGGGTGGATCCACGGGCCCTCATGGCCGGGGGTGAGGAAGTCGCTTATCCAGATGCCATACCTCCTGGCGGGGTATCCTGGGGGGACGCCTATGGCCACGCTCTTAAGCCCCATAACCTCCCAAACATACCTAAACCTAAGACTCCTAGAACTCACGATATAGCTCTCATACCCGCCACGCTTGAGGTGGCGAAACCCATAGAACCCGAGCTGGCCAGGGTCCCTCCCAGTGAACATGCACGCCCAGGCTGGCACGGTTATGGGAGGGTCTATCGCCCTCATAACTCCCCAGCCACCCCTATCCATCAGCTCCGAGAGGTTCGGCAAGACATCCCTAAACCTAACCAAGATATCGAAGGGAACGCCGTCAAGAGCCAAGACGAGAAGCCTACGCCGCATCAAACCAGACACACCCACACCAATTATTTAAGGAACAAACCATGAAAAGCTAAGAACTTAATTACCTTACTGGATATCTGATGAATGATGAGTAAGGAGGAGGTGGAGCACCTACTCCAAAGGGCTGGAGAGTTTCTTGAGACCGCGAAATATCAGATGAACCGTGGATTCTATGGCTTAGCGGCCTTCAATCTGGAGCAAGCCGCCCAACTATACCTCAAGGCCAAGATACTTGAGAATGGGGCCGACTATCCTAGGACTTATAGTATACCTGAAAACCTGAGATTGAGAGGCTCATGAAGGCTGTGGAGGTTTTGATGAGAATTGTTTGATGATATTCTTGTTAAGGAAGCATTAAGGAGAAGGAGGATATTCGGTAACTTGGAAAGAAATCTCCAAAGACTTAAATCGATGGTGCTGGAGCTTGACCCTGAGGCAGAAGTTTACCTTTTCGGCTCCGTAGCCGAGGGAAGGCACACTCTCTCAAGCGACATAGACATACTCATAATTACTGAGAAGAACCCATGGGAATTCAGGGCATATCTGCTAAAGAAGGGTATATCGGATTTAA
>CAZHEC010000038.1:0-9695 GCA_964531465.1 uncultured Nitrososphaeria archaeon
CTTCTCGCTCCAGAGCTCTTTCCGAGGACTCAACGCTGCTTTTAACAACCTTCAGCCATTCCTTGACTCTGACCTCACCTCTAATCGCATCCCTAACTGTTAGCAAAGCCACCTTTAATGCATACTCCGCACTCTCCTTAAAGGATTCATCATCCTGATAGCAATACACATCCATCTGCTCCGACATGTTTTGCAGATTCTTCAAGATGTATTCATGCTCTTTTATCCATGCTCCACTTGGTTGAGGTAGCCAGGGATCCTCTGTTATCTTCTCCATGAACTCCTCATAGCTTAACCCCTCCTTTAATTTCTGTATATGTTTCTCCATGCGTTTGGGGAGGTTGAGAAATAAGGCCTCAGGTCTCAGTCTTCTTATGCTCTTTACTGCCTCAACCGCTCCTCTACGTGTCGGTGGTTTTACTACTATGCCTAGGCTTGGCCTCATGAAGCCTGAGGTAAGAGTTTCCTAGGGGGAATATAACCATGGCTCCTAGGAATTTTTTATTAGTAGGTATGGGAATGGTGTTGTCTATGGAGCTGGGTCAGGAACCTCCAATCAGCCCTCCCCTACCGCCTCCCGGAGACCCTCTGATATTTCTCGCCGACCTCGCATGGACGCTTGCGAGAAGTCTGATAACCTTTGTTATCTGCTTCGTGCTGGGGCTGATTGGTATAAGGCTTCTCGACAAGATTACGCCTAGAATCAAGGAGATTGAGATGATTAGGGGGAAGCCTGTTCCGACGGCACTCTACTCCTCGGGCTTCTTCATCTTCCTAGGACTAATCTTCTATGCCTCCGTTGTCTCACCGCTGCCTATAGGCTTAGTAACAGGCGTGGGACACACAGTTACACCTCTCCAGCTAATAGCATACAAGCTGATAGCCATGCTGGCTGGACTTGGGTTCTCCCTCCTCTTCGCAGTAATATTCTACAGGGTTATGGCGATGATTGAGCCATTCGGCATAGACCTTGACGACGTCCAGAAAGAGCCGATAGCTGTAGGCGTATATGTCATGGGCTACCTGGTATTCCTGGGTCTAATCTTCCTAACCGTCCTGACCCTGCCAGTCTAGACCCTACCTCAACCTTTTTCCACATCTCCAGCAATAAAGTGAGTCAGCGTATACCTGTGCCCCACAGACTGGGCATACTGCTGTCATGACTGGAGGGGGAGGTGGAGGCCTCCGACGGCGCATGGAAACTATAAAGCCTGCCGCCATCAGCACTATTATCACTGCGACAAGTATTGTCCAGAGGTCTATTCCCGGCTCCTCCCTCCTTTCTTCCCGAGCCTCCACCTCACGGGTTACCGTTGTTGTGATTGTTACTGTCTGAGTTGTCGTGACTGTGCGCGCCTCTCCCTCCACAGTTGTTGTAATAGTCTCGGTGACGGTTATCGTCGTGGTTGTTACTGTTACCTCTCCCCCTCCCTCCTCTTCTCCCTCCTCTCCGGTCTCAGGCTTCGGAGCCCGCTGCTCACCGAATAACCTTAATCTGAAGCGCCCAGCATCTTCATCATATGAGACAACCTCTACGCCAAATTTGTCTTTATCGCTCCAGAATCGTGGGTTCTCAAAGTTTAGAACCCATCTACCCCACTCGTATGTCCTCCCCGTGTTATATGCTGCGTCGAGTTTGACGCATACGCTCCATGCCCCGAAGTTGTCTTCGAATTGGGAGCAGTCCGGGGTCCCTGGATTGGCATCATATAACTTAACCATGAAGCTGTCCTCAACTGTTCTTGGAAGCATCTTATTGACCTTAAACACTAATACGCCATCTCCTGGAAGCTGTGTATCAATTAGGTTTCTTCTTCTGGCATGTATGAAGTAATATTCTTTGTCATTTTCAGGTATGTTTATCTTTAATGCTTTTGGCTCACCGTTGGAGTCAAGTGTGTATATCTCCACCTCCTCATCTACAGGAAGAGTATACTCTACCGCATCAATCCATCCAAGTATGTATTTGCTCCATCCATCTATGTCTGCTCCTATGAAAGCTCCTGCATCCATGTTAGACCAGAACCCCACCTCCGAGCCCTTCGAGTAGCCGTCCTTTGCGTAGATGTATTGGTCGGCTATTCCCATACTATGCGTGAGTTCATGTATCATAACGTTCATGTCCTCCTCCTCACTGACAGTCTCTATACCGTATATTGCATGCCAACCGCCATCCCTGGTCGGTAAATATAGTATCCCGGCAAACTGCTCAAGGGTTGCCTCGGGAAGCTTCTTTATGGCCGGCCCTAGGCAGAGGCAGTGGCTCCAAATATCGTTAGGGTTACTTGTCATTGCCTCGTCTCCACCTGCATGGATAACAATCACATGATTATACTCCCCGAAATCTATGTTTGTTTTTCTGAATACATAATCGGTTATTGTCAGATAATACTCGATTATTTTTCTGGAGCTGTCCCCTCTCTGGGCTCCCGGCTCAGGTGCACCGTAATATGAATGTGCCCGAGGCAGTGTTATCGGCTCGGGATAGATAGTGTAGTCCAGGGTCATTCTTCCATAGGATGAGGTTTCGAACCAGTTCTTCACTACCTCCATCATCTCCTCCACATCCGCCAAACTCTTCCTGAATTTCACATCACTGAACTCGACTAGGAGGACGAGTGTTCTCTGGACACCTGTTACAGGTCTAGGCTCCCATGGAATCCAGGGATGCTCTTCCTGCCCAACCCGATACTCTTGGATACCCGCAGTGTAAGCTGTCGCTGTGCCAAGGAGTATTAATGATATTAACAGCAATATTGCCAGTATAGGCTGCCTCTCCATAGGACGTCACCTCATTAAACGTATTTTTCACATGAGTAGCAATACCATCTCTGATATTGGTCGATGAATGTTAGGGGTTTTCCGCAGGTTGGGCATGAGGGTCTCTCACCCGATTTTGGTATAACTTTTGACAGGATTCCTTTTATGCTTTCTAGCTTTGAGGCTTGCTGGGTTTGCTGTGCCTGGATAGTTGGCGGGGTCGGAGTCACGGGTGGAGCTGCCTCAGGCTCCTTAACCTCTATCTTCTCCTTAAGAATCACGATGTCCCCCACAGCTGATATCTTGCTCCACTCTATCAGCTTCAAGGATTTATCCTTCGCCATTACCTGTATAGCCATCTCGCCCTCTCCAACGGGTAACGCTATGTCCTCAACGACACCAACATATGTTCCATCCGGATTATATACGTGCATCCCTATTAGCTTGCTGCGGGGTACATGACTCAAGGGACATTCACCGTTAATGGGTTAGCTAACGAGTTTATTATAAGTCTTCTCCGGGTCTGGTAGGGCTACACCAAGCCTCCAACATCTCTCGAGGAATCTTCTCACGCTAGAGTCTAAGGAAAGGACATGATATAGTACAGTGGCTAGGAAGGAGGCTAGGAAGATGGTTGAGAGGATTAGCGCCAGCACTATAGCTGAGAATACTGGGTCGCGTTTGGCCGCTATCAGTCCAAAGCCGACCACTCCTTGGATGACAGAATAGAACTCTATAAACTGTCTTATGCTAGGGGGAAGACTCAGCTTCCATTCAAGCCCACTCCGTTTATCATATGCTCTCACACCGGATGATCTTATCACCCAGAATATTGGCCCCACAAATATAGATGCAAGTACAAGAGCTATAAACGACATATTTACCAGCCTGGCTCCTGCAGAGATTGGGTCAAGCGACTCGATCAGGGGGAAGATTAACTCCTGCACATTGAGGTATGTTAGGACTAGGCCGAGGCTGGCAGCCATAGGGTAATAACTCCTATCTATAAGTGCACCAATCCTCACCTCGTTCCTCATAACCCCCTCAAATCTGAACTCAACAGACTTCATCCGCTCCCTGAAGGTCTTTCTAGTGAATCCTAAGAGAAGCCTTGCAGCAAGCCATGGAGAGAATATATGCCAGACGGCCCACGTCCCGATAGCTATAAGAAGTATCTTTAGTAGGGCCAGGGATCCTAATAGTAGTCCTGCAGCATAAGGAAGAACTAGCCCTCCAACTATACTTACGCTTATAACCTTATCCATGGTAGTCCTGTCTGGGCTATAGTTGCTAGCCTGCCACTCTTTCGACGCTATAAAGAATGCTAGTGTCGCCGAGGATATCAGGGAGGGTGCTATGGAGAACAGGGCCATCTCCCACATAATTACCACTTCCGTTGGTAGAGAATATCCTCCTATCAGTATGGGCATAGTATAGAATATGCTGGCAATCCAGATGCCTGCCGACACTAACAATCCATACGTTAATGGATTATAGAATGACCTTCTCCGGGAAACCAGCAATAGAACTATAGAGGCAGTAAGCATGCCGGGTCCCAAATCGATGAAAAAGGTGTATGCTAACAGTAATTCTTGGGGTGATATCCCATAGCTAGAGAACTCTAGGTAAGCACCATATGATGTTATGGCCAACCCGATAGGGAGGAGAAGTAATCCTACTAATCTAATCAGCTTTCTCATCATTATATTGCCTCCCTCCTAATCCTGACCTTATAATACACTGCTATTGATACAAGGATAAGGAAGGACGCAATAAGGGTGTATGGCAGTCTTGTGGGTAGTCTCGGGGAAACCTCCCCAGGAGTCTCGTATTTCTTCTTCGCTAATGCAAGCCATGATGATATCAGGTACGCAGATTCAAGCCTCCCCACATACTCTCCTGCACCAACATCATAGTACCCCATCGAGTTCACCTGCTGGGAAACCTTCTCAACAATACCTTCAAGTAACCCATTAACCCATGTAGAAAATTCCTCGTCCACTTTCCTAATCGAGGAGGCAAACAAAGCTATAGTTGAAGGGAATATTAGATCCCTCTTCCACACAAATTCTTCGACGAAAAGCTCTTCCGGCCGTATTTTCGGGTCAAACATATAAACAAATATCTTCGGGAATGGGAGAGGCTTCGGCTCAGATCCATCTATCCATAACCTGAATATCTCTTGAATCTTCTCCTTAAGTACTTGTAGAACATGATCGTCTTCTCCCGCAATATATGACATGACTAGTGAGTGTATGATTGCTGCGTCTATCCAGTACTCTTCCTCCTTGATCTTTCTTTCAACCAGCTCAGCTATCGTTAAGTTCTCCAAGGTTTTCCTCAGGGCTTCAAGCTCTATTAATGGCCCCTCTAGGCTTTTTGAAGCTATAACATAATGAGAGAGCATTGTTAAGATTGTTATTTGGGAGCTTAGGCTTTGAGCCGAGTAATTCATGAGATCCATGTACCTGGCCGATAATTCTGACTCAATTTCCTTAACATCCTCCTCGAGAGGTGTAAGCCCTAGTATAGTTCTAACAAATAGCGAGTAGGCGAGAAACCTGGAATAAGAGTTCTCCGGCCTCCACCCTAGGTTCTCCGCCAAGCTGCCAGCCAACACCTTAATACTCATCTTCGTGTCTGGATCACCGCTCAAGGCATAATGAAGGGTCAGAAATTCCATGGCTTGGATATGTGCGAGTAATTGCTCGTAGGCTTCCATCGATTCCCATGGACCAATAACCAGCCCCTCACCTTCCTTTATTGCCTCATTAACCTTGTCGGCAAGAGCATCAAGGTAGCGAACAGACTCTTCGTCGCCCAACCCTAAGTAGACATGATACGCTAGGATGCCGAGATATGACCAGCCCCTAGCGTCGCCAACACCCTCAATATTCTCAGCAATATATCTCCTGATCTTCAATAGAGACTCCTCAGCATCATCTATAAGGGAGCCTTGAGCGGAAGGAGAGAGGAGTAATAATATTACAAAAAGGATTGCGAGGTATCTACAATACACATAGAAAACTGCTGAAAAAGATGTATTTAAAACTCGAGCCCACCCTATTTAAACCCCTAAAAATGAGAGTAAGTAGATAGTCATTTCTTTCAATATTGTAAACGCAGTAGGAGTTAGACCTTCGTTAACTTATCATAAAAGACACCCCCCTTTTCAAGTTTGTGAAAAGGATTATTTCCATCTTTGTGTTATGAGAAGGTTTAGCAAAAATACATCCATGGAAAACATTTTGTTGATGAAAAATAGAAGACTGCTTCTAAAATTATTGGCCCTCTTATCCGTCATCACACCCTTTGCTCCCTCAATCAAATACTTACGGCGATCCGAAAACCTTGAACAAGTTAAACAGAGAGTTGCTAATATTAATGAACTCAAATCTTTAAGACAGATTAATTTCGTGTTTCCAAGAACTGGTGATCCTGAGCAAGATATGGACCCGTTCAGGCAATACGCCTTAATTCTCACACCTACCAATGAAGTTAAAGCGTTGAGCAGAGTCTGCGTACATCTTTGGTGTCTCTGGAGATATGATCCGGATTCGGCTGAATGTATATGTCCATGTCATGGAAGCATATACAATCCTGATACTGGCGTAGCGACTAGAGGGCCAGCGCACTATCAACCATATCCAACTAATGCTTTACCAATGCTTAAAGTAGAATTAAATAATGATGGAGACCTATATGTGTCACAGCTTGATGGCATAGTTGGATATGGACGCGAATGGAAAAGAGATCTATCGATTATACGTTTAATTGCAGATAGGGATCCTGAAAAAGAAGTCCAGGCATATACGCCATTCTGGAGACCGCTAAGAGTCGATGAAGTGAAGAATCTGGTTAAACAATATGATTTGAATGTATTAATGATTTATGGATACATCAGGAGGGACGGAGTAATCAAGTGGTTTAAAGCTAGAGACATGAGGGAAGCAGGGGAGAAGATGGACTGGATATACAGTATAGATATACTGGCTAGACCTGACAAATTGCTTAAACTAGCTGAGGATGATAGGGTGATCATCCCACTGATTAGGGGGCCACGTTAAGTATATGAGCACGCTGTCAACATTCTTTTACATCAGCTCGGCCCTCATAATTGTTTTTACCGCGATATCATACGTCTTTAAGGTGGAGCTGTGGCCTATACCTGAGAGTCGATTTAGAAATATTCTATTACTAACTCTCGGAAACGTCTGGCTTTTTCTAAACCTTTATCTAGCATATATTTTAAGTGTCCATGCACCATCATACTTAATATTTCATGATATTACCTGGAAAATGTTGGCGGCTTTGATGATCTCCTTTTCCATAACACTATCTTTCTGGGCTTGGAGGGTATTTGGGTTAAGTAGAATATTTGGGCTAAAGATTGATAGAATTATCGACTATGGACCATACAAATACATGAGACATCCTCAATATTTCTCCCTTACTTTAGGGGTTTTAGGTCTGGTCCTTCTCTTTAACACAGTATACATGCTCGTCTTCGCTGTTTCCACAATAGTAGTGTTCTACTTCATAGCTTTGTTTGAGGAGAGAAAACTCTTAACACTATTTGGAAAGAATTATGAAATGTATAGGCGGAGAACACCGTTCTTTCCAATATATCCGATGCGAAGGAAAAATAGCTGAATAGCTAGTTTCATTAATTCAAAGTTAGGCATTATTTTCTTTCGATTAATGTAAGCATAGGTTTATATCCGCTGAAAGCTATAACATTATTGATAGAGTATGGTTGAGAAGGTTAAGGACCCGGTATGCGGCATGGAAGTTGAGATCTCAAGCGGGTTCATGGTAAAGCATATGGGTAAGACATATTACTTCTGCTCCGAGGACTGCAAGAGAAAATTCGAGGAAAGCCCACACAAATACGTTCATGGTCATTAGCCCATCCTTTTTATAAACCCTTAAGTAATAGCCTGCCTAGAATTTTCTAACCTTGAAACTAGACCCCATCGATTATAGGATACTTTTCATTTTACAGAGTGAGGGTCGAATCCCTATTCAAGAACTGGCACGTAGGGCTAGAGTTAGCGTTCCCACGATCCGTCAGAGGCTAAGCAAGCTAATAAACAAGGGTGTCATCAAACGTTTTACGATACTCTTAGACCCTAAGTACATTGCTGGATATCACGACGTCTTCATATGGATTGATGTCAAGCCTTCGGAAATAACCCGGGTAGTAAATAAATTGACCCGTATGGAAGAGGTTTTGGGAGTTTACCGCATCATAGGTGAACATGACCTCCTCCTCAGGGTAGCTGTTCAGAGTTATGCGGATCTAGACGAATTTATCTCCAAGAAGATATCCAGCATCAGGGGAATCCTAAGCCTGAGGACTAATATGGTCATTAACGTGCTCAAAGATGAGCCCAGCCCAAAACTTATGCCCGGGGTGAGCTTAAGGGTTTACTGTGCTGTGTGTGGGAAAGAGATTGAAGGGAGACCTATAAAACGCAGACTAGATGGAAAGGAATATTACCTATGCTGTTCTACATGCGCATCATCCTTTGACAGAAGGACTATTATGAGCGGAGGGGTTAATGCCTCCCTAAATATTTAATCTATCTATTGAAGCTCTGCGGAAATGTTTGGTCTCCTTCTGGACCTAATGCGTCCCTTGTGGACTAGCTGGGAATCTGTCCGCTAGACCTTCATGATGTTAAAAGCTTTCCACATTCCTGAGGACCCATTGAGCTTACCTATTCTACGTGAGTCTTGCTTTTCCCAACTACGCTTAACTACACCTTAGGGGGAGGAATTTGGCTGCTTCTAGTTCTCTTCGGGTTTATGCACTCTTAAGTAGGGGGAATATTCGGGGAAGATACCTGGCCATATCGTATCCGGGGAGATGGGTAGCTTCCTCAAGGGCTATGGCCTTAGAAGGATATTAAGGAGTATGGTTTTACTGCCAAGGCATCTGGCAGGCTGTCGGCCTCGCCCATCTAAATCTCTTTTAATCAGTAGATGAGTTAAATAGTCAAGCTTGGGGTAAGGAGGCAGGATTGGGGCGTATGGTGGACATTGTCTGCATGGTGTGCGGGGTGTATGGGCGGTATGGCTAGGGTGTCCTCTAAGCCGAGAAAGCAGAGGCTTAGGCTCTTTAATGCACCGCTCCACAGGCTTCCCAAGCTTATGTCGGCCCATCTCTCACCCGAGCTTAGGGAGAAGTATGGGAGGAGAAGCTTCCCTCTCAGGGTTGGAGACACAGTGAAGATAATCTCGGGAGAGTTTAAGGGGGTTGAGGGCAAGGTCACAGGCGTAGACCGTGTCAATCAGCGCGTATATGTCGAGAATATAACAATGAAGAAGGCTGATGGGACGACTGTTCCCCGCCCTATCCACGTCTCCAACGTCATGATTACACAGCTTAAACTAGATGACAAGTTTAGGGAGAGGGCCCTCATGAGGGGTAAGGAGGTGGCGGCCTGATGGGGCATCTCAAGAGGCTTGCGGCACCACCCCACTTCGACATACATGTTAAGGAGGCTGTCTTCACAGTAGCCCCGAGACCAGGTCCGCACCCCAAGAACCAGTGCATCCCCCTACTCCTCATAGTTAGGGACTATCTTGGATACGCTGAGAGGGCGGAGGAAGCGAGGAAGATAATCAAGATGGGGAAGATATGGATTGACGGCCGCCCAGTAAGAGACCATAAATTCCCCGTGGGCTTGATGGATGTGGTCTCAATCCCTGAGACAGGGGAGAATTACAGGGTCCTCCCAGTATATCGGAAGGGTCTTAGGCTAATAGAGATAGATGAGGAGGAGTCAGGGTTCAAGCTAGGGAAGATAGTCAGGAAGATGCATGTCAAGGGAGGACATCTCCAGATCACGCTGCATGATGGCAGGAACATAAGGTTTAAGGAACTTAACGAGGACGTGATGAGCTATAGGACTAAGGACACCGTCAAG
>CAZHEC010000039.1:0-9545 GCA_964531465.1 uncultured Nitrososphaeria archaeon
GCCTATAGTAAAAACCGACGCGCCAGAAGATGTTATATCATTTGTATCGGAGAAGGCATTAGAGTTACTGGGTGTTTAGACTTGTCTCGGAGAAGCATCAATATTTCCCTCCTATTTTTTAGTGGACAACTATACTGGGGACATATGTCTCAGATAACACCTTTTAGCAAGACGAGGCTCTCTTACCGGGTTCCACCACCCACAACAATACTAGGTGCACTATCTTACCCTCTATCACTCCAGATTGGTGGTGCCGAAGTAGATGGTGATGTCAGCTGGGCGAACAGGTTAAGACCTATTATACTCTGGTGTGCCGTGAGACTCAAACAACCAATCTCCAGAATTTTAGATACAGCTAGAATATATTGGTATCATAAGGCCAGGAAGCAGGCTAAGACCGATGCATTTGCGGTGGAGAAAGTATATGTTAGTGGAGATGAAGCTGGATTAGATATAGCCGTCTTGATAAATAAGGATAAGGCAGAATCAATGTTTGGAAGCCTATGGGATAGGTTAATAATCTCATCGGCATGGTCGGTTGTTAGAATAGGGCAGAAAGAATCCTTATTCTCGATAGAGGATGTTGAGCTTTTTTATATTGAAAAAATTCTCTATGAAGAGCATGTTAAAACAAGTTTTTACTTTCCTAGATACCTCGCCAATAAAGTTGAGGGAACTATGATTATTGAATTTTTCGTTAAGCCCGACAATGCAATAGGTGATTATAGTAATGCGGAAAGGGTGCCATATATCGTGCCATATGACGAGGATAAAGGAGCCGCCACCCGAGTAAATGCATACCTTACCGAGAGAGCAGGAGTAATAGCCCTTCCAGATGGAGACAAATTAATCGTAGATAAGGAGGTGATAGAAACATGAAAGTAGTAATAAAACTACCTCCTCAGGGAAGTACCGCTTCAAGCTTAACATCAGACGCATTAGCATTCATATCATATTGGAGAGCTGTAACACCCGAATATAACAGCATAAAAATTGAAATTCTCCAAGACAGTATGATACTTGATGGAGAGGATGGATTACTCCTATCGCTATTTAATAATGCGATGAAAGACATAGCTGAAAGGCTCGAAACCAGACTCCAAGAAAGGATAGGCATGATACCTTCCCATATAAATGACAGAAAAACTATTAGCAATATATGCAAGATGGAAGGTAACCTCTCATTACCCGAAGCCTCTCTAGCTGCCCTCCAAAATAATGAGTGGTCAAAGACTGATATCAAAGATTTGTCTAAAATCATGATAAAGATTACCGGTAAGAAAACGCAGAACATCCAGATTAGGTATGGTGAAAGGAGCGAGTTTGCGCTGCCGCAATTTTTCCTAGTAGAGAGAACTGAGGCATCCTCAGAGTTTCTCAGAGGAAGAGGCGGTATGAAGATTAATGTAAAAGCTTCTAAGGGATGGTTACTGCTATTCTTTATGGGATTTGCTTGCTCGTATGCAGGATATTGGGATAATGTCGCTGTGCTGGTTCATGCACCCTGGCCACTTCTACTCAGGATACATGACAAGGAAGGATTGGCATCAATTCTCGACAATGGATATGGAATACTGCCAGCTATGACAAGGTTAAAGGTGCCAGCATATCCAAAAAGCGCTTACCACATATTATCATCAGTAGAGCTACTACTAACTGCTAAGCAGTCAGAAAGAGAGTTAATACAAAGGATGTTAAAAAGCCCATTACCAATCGAGGTCGACAGAATAGAGTATAGAAGAACTACCTATGCTCATATAGAGAGATTTAGCATAGACCATTCTATCATGCTTTCTAAACTAAATAAATTAAGTGAAAAAACTTTAACATGGTTCAGCAGGATTTCTCGGAAAGTGATATATGGTCTAAGAACTGGTAGAATAGAATCCGAGTATCTCAACTTCGTGGAACGGCTATACTCGATGCTTACAGGAGCCGGCGATCCTATTGACACAATATATCGTGCCAATAGAATAATACTTGAGCTTGAGATAAATAGTGAGATAAGTAGGGTGAAGTCGCCGGAGGAGAAAGCTAGAAAAGAAGCTCAGATAAGATCACATTATCTTACAATAACACGTGATATATTGGAGAACCTTGGTGGGAGGCTTGTCGGTTGAGCCAGATAAAGTCTTAAGAGAGGTAATGGAAAGTATAGTTGGAGCAGCCAACCCGAGACCCGGATTATCTGATGTGATAAACCTCGTATGTAGTGGGTCAAATGTTATACTCTCTGCACCCGCAGGTTATGGGAAAACAATTATTCCATATACTCTTGGCTTACTATGTAAAAGGGGGATGAGCTATTCTGTTTCCACATACCACATACTGCCATTAAGAAGCATAATAGATGATGTATGGTCGAGGCTTTTCAGAAATTCTAAGCCTAAACACAAGGAACTAGATAACCTATCTGTCGGTAGACAAATGATGGGGGTCTCCGAGGCTCCTAATCTACAGAAACCTTTCGTGATAACCACCATGGACACATTCCTCATGGCATTACTAAAAATACCGCCAGCAGATCTAACGTATATCTGGAAGGGTGTGAGCCTAGGTCATGGCGAGTATACAAGAGCCCTTATACTTTACTCTGTTACCATATTTGATGAGATACAGCTTATGATGGAGGAATCTGGAATTCATTCGGAGGTCTTCTTAGAGGTTGTCAAGTGGTTAACGCATATGGGTAGTAAGGTGGTATTGATGACTGCTACACTTCCCCGCCAATTAGAACATCTTCTAACTCAAAACCTATGCAATGTTAGATTTATCAGATATGGTGTGGATTTCAAGGACCCTGAATTCGAGGCATTAAGACTCTCGAACACGATAATCACAGAGAAGCCTTTATACACTAGTATAAGTGAGGCAGCAAGGGAATTCGTTAAAGGAGGTCAGCATGATAGAGTAGCATTAATAGTTAACACGGTTAAGTCTCTTGTAGAAGTCTCTGAAGCCGTCAAGGAATATGTGGAGCCAGTAATCTTACATTCTGGACTTAAGTTATCTGACCGAAGAAGCAGAATAGAAAGAGTTAGGTCGTCCAAAGAGTATATTCTAGTCTCTACACAAGTTATTGAGGCTGGAGTTGACTTATCGTTTCAAGCAATGTTAACAGAGGCTACAACTCCTTGTAGTATGGTTCAGCGTGTCGGAAGGCTTCTTAGACATGATGAGGGAGAAGAGGGAATTCTAAGGATAGTTTATGACCCATTATTTTTTGATAAGGAGAATAGTAGATACACTGTATATCCTGCGGGTCTCGTGGAGTCGAGCATTAGGATTATACAGGAAATCTTAGCCCGAGGACAAGAAATATTATGGCATTTACCGATACAGGATGGATATATGGGCTTCGAGAAATACATGGAGAGATCATACTTAGAGTCTGGTTATCAATTCTATCGTGGGAGGACTTGGGAATCCGATATAGTTGGACAAACTCTCTCCAATATAATTCATTCCCCAAATAGGATTCTTGATTTACTGATGGGTTCCAGAGGAATTTTAAGAGACGGTAACTTAGTGCTAGGGGTGGTGGAGAGCGAGAATGCTGAATCCTTACCAGAAGACGACTTAGTTCCCTTGAATATGGCGAGGCTCAGATTAATATATGAATGGTGTAAGAAGAAAGGAGGCGTTAAGGGACTATATATCGACAAATCAGGTGAATCTCTTAAAATCAATGATGCAAGTGAAGATGTTAGGAACATTCTCGGTGGCCGGGCGCCCAGCTTTTATTTGAGGGCAATCATAGTCCCGGAAGACCTCTATGATGAGACCTACGGCATAACAGGGGTTATCCATCCATGACAATATATGCATTTAAGTCGGAGAATAGGGAGGAAAGTCTGGCTAACCACGTTCTAAATGGACTGGAAATTGTAAGGAGACTATATGAGGAGAAGGGATATTATAGATTGGTGTCGATGAGAACGGATGTAAGTGCTGAAGAATTCAAATGGTCTGTAGAGGCTGCTATAACCTTGCATGATGTGGGAAAAGCCTATGATAGATACCAGGGCAACCTGCTAAGAGGTAAAGGGGCGCCATATCATGAAGTCCTTTCAGCCTACTGCGTCCTCAAAACTGTGAAAGGAAAACTTAGAGACCCAGTAGCGTTCGCCATACTCCTTCATCACCACGCCATGAGGGACGTAGCTACAGCTGTAACGAATGCAGAGAAATTCTTACCTCAAAATCTAGTATCTTCATACTGGGATGATATGAAGAGCATTCATGAAATGTTAAGTCTTCCACAACCACCTGAAAGCGTTAATCCCGAGGACTTGGATGAAGTACTTGAACTCACGGTAAGATTTCAATACGAATCAAGGAATCTACTAACTCACAAACCGTGCAACGTCTCCCTAGCATATGCAATATTACATCCCTTGATAACAGCCGATATTTACGCGGCATCATTAGCATCAACGGTGGCAGGTGAGAGAAATGTAATATTTAATAGGATTAAACGTCATGTTAGGGAGTTTATCGAGCCTAGAATTAATTTCCGGCCATGAAGGATGTTAGATGCAGCCATGTTTTTAGGTTGGTCCTCGGCCTGACCCCCCTTAGTGATGTAATTGCCCCACCTTTTACCTCCAAGCTTGTTAGATCCTCACTACTAAGCTGCGGCTTAGACTACTTAGAGAAGCTAGGTTCCCGCAGTCTATCCTATAAGAGAGTATTCATCTCGCCTATCCTAGTCGGAGGAAAACCTATCTATAAGAGGTTTAACAACAAGTCTAACGCCTTTATAGTACTTAGGCAGGGTAGAGAATATAGTGCATTCTTTTCGGCAATGGTTGGTGAGGAAGAGTTGGAGAACCTTCTTGACAGATTAGATGAATATGTGGTTGAGACACCTTACGGCCATATTAGATTAATTATCAAGGGAATTAAGATAACAAGTCTCCGCGAGCTTGACATAAGCTTGGGAGAGGTTTTCAAGGTAAAGTTCCTCACCCCAACAATGCTCTCTAACAAACTTATGATTCCTCCTAAGATTAGAGGGATTATCCGTAATAGTGTTATAGGCATGGTTAGGCTCCTACCTTCACCCAGTCTCCTCTTCTCATATCTTACCATACTATGGAACAGAAACGTTATTCCGGATCTTATACTGCCTAAGCCTGGATACAATACTGATGAGGCCGCATACAAGATCGGTAGGATTGCAGATATATTTATGGTGGAGATAGACCATGATGTCGAGACCCTAACGGTCCTATATGACAAAAAGGGGGATGCTGAGAGGAAGATAAGAGGATTCGTGGGTTGGGTATTGTATAGGGTTGCATATAAAGGAGGGCAGCTCCCTAGGGTCCTTAGGAAGTTGTTGGCGCTGGCTAACTACATGGGTGTTGGCAGGAGCAGAGGTATCGGCATGGGGATGATAAGGATTGAACCTGTTTCTAGGAAAGAGGCGAATCATAAGACGTAATTCAAACGATAAGTTATCACGGATACTACTATTTTAGCAGGAAGTAATATGGCGACATTAGTTCTGCAGCCAACCGCTCTATCTACATAGATACTTTATTAGCACTAGTGATAGACCTGTCATTAATATGATGGCACCCATGATTACGGCTAATATTCCAACTATTCGCTTAAGACCCTTTCTCTCTAAATTAACTACTGCCCCTCTTCTATCTTCCTCGAATGATGAATAGACAGAATATTAGTGATTTATAAGTATGCATCTAAAACCTTTTAGAGATCACGCTCCTGAATCGGTGTCTCGGGAAGTTTATGGCCAACAGAATTTTTTATACCAGCAACTACGGCACTGGGGTTTCCAGGAAGTTTCAGGTAATTTCCACCCGCTTAGAATTTCATGTGTTTTCTGTATTAGTTTTATTGTGTATGCCCTGAGCTGGCGAGTGTATCTTTTCTCAAACCATTTCCTTGTTGGCTTGTAGTATATGATTATCTTGTAGGCTGGCTGCCTGAATTTTTCCTCGGCCATGAGTGCATAGGCTGCTGTCTGATAGATGTGGTCGGGTCTGGGCTTCCTTAGGCTGCTATACTTTATCTCGAGTATATGCATTTTGTTGTTTGTCCAGTATATTGTGTCCGCTATTCCTTGAATTCTATGTTTTCTGCTTGTTAGCTTGCATGAGAAGTGCATCTTCTCCACCCGTATTCTCCTGCTGTTTAGTAGGGTTATTCTTTCCTTGCTTCTTTCCGCGTCTTTTAGGTATTGGAGTCTTCCTTCCTCCATGAGCGGCGTCTCAGGCTCATTGACTCCTCTTACGTATTTGTGGTAGAGTATTGTTGGGCAGAAGACGTAGTCTCTTATGTGCGTTGGGGTTATGTATGGTTCTTCCATGGCTAGAGTATGAGCATGTCTTCGTCTCCTTCAATAGGCTTCCCTATGGTTTCCCTAAACCTTATGTCTGCCTCGCATATCAGGAATACCTGTATATTTCCCTCGCTGTCTCCAAGAATCTTTCTTAACCTCATGATTAACCCCTTCCTCACCTGAGAATTTATGGTTCCCAGGAATGCGCTCTTCTGTATTCTTACTAGTCCTGCCGATTTGCAGGCCTCGGCTATCTTCAACCTTATCTGGTCGTCTGTTATATCATATATGACTAGTGTGTGCATAGGTCTTCACGTGATAACGTTGTATGGCATGTAAGTATTCGTGTATCCCATTAGGTATTTTGCTAATCTTTTTGGTTGGAGATTCATGTGTCCCCTTATTGGAAGCGTTCTATTCTGGAATGTCGTGTATTTATCTAGCTCTTGGAAGAATATTTTCAGGAGTTCTTTTCTGGGTTTCTCGCCTAGTTTTCCCTCGTTATCCACCATGCTGCCGGGCTCCCTCGCTCTCATGAAGAAGTGTATTAATGGTTTGTCGATTACTGGCTGCCTGAACTCCTCCATTAGGTCCATGACTAGGCTTGGTCTCCTGTTGCTGTCCTCGTGTAGGTATCCTATGTAGGGGTCTAGACCCGATACCTCCACGTTGAACCATATCTGGGATGCTAGTAGCGAGTATAGGTAGTTGAGTGATATGTTGAAGGGATCTGAGGGCTGGTCGAACCTCTTCTTCCTCTCCCTGAACCCTATCTCCTCGGGGAGAACCGTGGCCACCGCTGACCAGTAGTGTCTTGCAGCCTCCGCCTCCTTCGCAATCAATGAGTATCGGTTAAGTTCCTTTGAGTCTATCTCCATGTAGATTTCATGCATCTTTGTTAGATAATTATCTAGCATTATAGCTACTTGGGGACTGGTTCTCATCTTGGTTTTTCTAAGCCTCTTCAGTAGTCTCATCTGATTAAATATCTTGTTTAGGACTATTATCTTGGCTAGGTAGCTTCCCCTGCCATCCTCCTGTGCTTTTACCTGCTCCTTCTTCAATCTAACCGGGTGTCTGAGTTTCATAGGCTGTAGTTTTCCTATTGGGCGGTTTCTAGACATGAAGACCACGGGGACGCCGTGCTTTAGCAGTAGATGTATTGCGTCTCCTGTGATTCCTATCCCCCTTGCGTTTGCTATTATGAGAGAGATATTCCCCACGCTTATCTCCTTCTTCTCTCCATCAGACCTTCTTAGAACAAGCATACCACCATGTTTCCCCAACTTGTATCCATGGCCCGACAATATTATTCTAAGTGTCATTGGCCTCACCGGGATTGCATATGCTGTAGTAGATGCAGTATCTTGGGCACTTGGGCGGTTTTCCGGGGTCTTCTCCCCTATGGATTACGTTGAATGCCTCGTCCCTAATCTCTATGAACTCTCGCCTCAGCTCATCACCTATGAAATACGTGTTATTGGAGACCTTCACCACGTCGTTATCTACTGATAAGTATGTTATCATGCCGTAGTCTATCGGTATTTCTAGGCTGGATTCCAAGGCAAGCGCGTATCCGGCTAATGCATACTTATGGAAGTCTCTGACATCCCCGGTCTTTATGTCCACTATCAGTCTCCTATCGGTGAATATGTCTATTCTAAGTTCCTTGGATAATCCGAGCAGCCTTCCATCCACGACTCTCTCGGCATCCATTGGAACTATGATTGATACCAGGTCTTCTATCTCGGCCCACTTAACCTTGGCTAATGTTCTGTCTAGTTGTGCGGATGCTTGGAGGGCCAGGAACGTGTATATTGTCTCCATCTCTTTACCTAATTTCTCTACCTCGTCTTCCCTCAGCCTATTCCTCACATCGTATTTCTCAAGGATTTCCTGAATGATTTTTCTCCTACTTACTAAGAGTTCGGAGTAAAGCCTCGGTCCGTTTACCTCCTCCTTATAGAGAATTGCCTTTACTTCTTGGACTGTTTTAGAGGATATAGCATGGTAGAGCCAGCCCCTTAGTGTCGTGTATGTGTATGGAGCCTCGACACCCTCAACCCTCTTCAAATATATGTCCCTGAATGTTGGGCAATATCTGTTGGCTATCTCCGAGACTCCCAGATATACGTTTTCTATGGGCGGTGAGAGTAGGTCGTTCATCCAGTTCCATCCACGCAGACCCTCATCAACGTGACCATAGATCGACTTGAGCTGCCTTAGGGTCTTGTCAAGCTCCAGCGTGTCTACGAAAAACATAGTAGGGTTGATAAGGCCTGGATTTTATTTAAATGATTTTTACGAGCCGGAGCCATGTCTACGTCGTCTTACGGCGGTTTTCGTCAGTATCCTCCTTCCCTCTTCCCGGAATCCATCCAGGCTCTATGGCTCTTCTCATCGTATGCTTACCGTAGGTCTGCTCGTATCTCCTTCTATTCACCCTCTCGGCTGCGATTATTCCCCCGCATGAGGTTCTCGAAGCTGTTTGACCTTCTAAAGGCTAGCGGCAGCGCCGGTATCCTGATAACTTCTCTGAAGGCTCCTGGAGGTAAAATGTTGAGACACCACTCATGGGCGAGTTTGCAGCCAGCACCGCTACGACTATCTCAGGCCTTTAATCCGCCATGGTAAGTATCTCTATTAATTGGAGAAAAGGTTTGCGAGGCCATCGTTAAATTTTTCCTGAGAGCCAAGATGTTCGATGACTACAGGCTCGATTACGCTTAACATTCCATTTAGTCTCTCGGGAGAGCTTCGACAAGAAGCTTGACAATGATTCTGCACATAATCTCCCCACCCTCGTGTCAGATGCTAGAAGATAAACCCCTTGTTGATGCCCCTTCATGAATCCTTCCATAATTAAGTCCATACATGTGTTAGCTCGGCGCTTGCAGATTTATAGTCCCTAGATATGAACTCAACAAGCTCATCCCCGGGTCTCCTCGGGGTTTAATCTACCATCCCTCAGAGCCTCCTCAAGCTTTACATCAATAACTCTCTCCCTAATTACATTAGCCAAGGTGGACGCACCTGCAAGGAATATGTGAGCCCACCCCATCATCAAAGAAACCCTAACCCAACATGAAAAAAGTTTCCCAAGACAAAGAAAAACTAAAAGCAAAGGCGCCTATCATAATCTCCATAAAGAATAAAAGTTAGAGTATGGACTAATCGCCTGAGGGCCCGTAGCTCAGCATGGATAGAGCATCGGCCTTCTAAGCCGGGGGTC
>CAZHEC010000040.1:0-9531 GCA_964531465.1 uncultured Nitrososphaeria archaeon
CTCGGAGCCGCCGAAGCTCGTAACGACCACATAGTAGTATCCCGGCTGGGGGGCTAGGGCTGAGACCCTTTCACTTACACCCGTTGGCCCGACGCTCTGCTCTAGAAGCCGTCTATCAGGTGTCAGGAGGAATACGTCAAAGTCCTGGTTTATTGGCGGGTTCATTACCACGTATATTGTGTCGCCTGTCTCCAGCCATATCTTGAAGAAGTGGACTCCCCCACTCTCCATCCTAAATGTATAGACCCCCTCCTCCAGCTCACCCGCTGTTGCAAACCCTGTTCCAGGCTCTGATGAATATGCGGGTGATAGAGATATGAGTAGGGCTAGGGCCAAGAGCGTCAATGCCTCGGTCTTCATGCCTCCTCCACCTCTAACAGCACTTGGTTGACGTGGGATAGGACGATGTTGTATGCCTCGCTCCTAAACTCTTGTATCGCCCTATTGTATTGGTCTGCCTCGACAGTGTATGAGAATATCCAGTCGCAGAATGCCTGTGGGTCATCGGTCTGGGGTATGGATTCCAGCCAGTCAAAATAGTAGTCGAGGTAGAAGAGTATCTTATCGACTGTCGGGACCAGGTTAGGCTCTATTCTCTCCACTAGCTTGCGGGTGTCGTTCCAGAACCTCTCCGCATCCTCCCTAGTGGTCGGTATGCTCTCGCTTAAGACGACTAGAAGCTCCCTATCCTTCTCCAGGATGCTTACTGAGTCTCTAATTTTCTCTAGGGTCTGTAAGAGTGAGGATGCACGCTCCTCCTCTTCCGAGATCCTTGAGAGCAGGGAACTAACCTCATTCTCCTTCTCCTCCAACGATGAGAGAAGCTCCTCAACACGTCTCTCAAGCGAGCTAATGCTAGCCCTCAGGTCATCGTTCTCAAGCGTTATGGAGGTTAGCCTGGATTTAACCTGGGCCAACTCGGCTCTCAGGGCCTCATTCTCCAGCCGAAGCTTCTCCAACTCTGATTGAAGCACCTTATTCTCCGTGCCTAGATAGTATTCCTGCAGATAGTAGCCCGCCATGAATGCCGCAACTACAGCTACCGCCACACCAACATAGAGAATTACAGCTTTTGCCATACCTCCCATACCTGGGGGATTCTAGGTCTAAGGGAGATATAATAGTGTTGGGTAGCTACCTTCGTCTCCGCCTAATCAGCAGGGCTATCACGGCTACTATGACCAGCAGTATGAGGATTATGATGAGTAGGGTTATTGGTGCTGGAGGGCCTTCCACCTTCTCCTCAACCGTCTCAGCCGTTGTAGGTATTGTAGGCGTGGTCTCCACTATGGTTGTGGGCGTTTCGGGCGCCTCGCCCAGAACCTCCACCTCCAATACATGCTCTGAGACTAGTGAGACCCGGTCGCTGAACGCTATCAGATGCAGCCTATAGACCCCCTCGCCTAACCTTGAGGTTATCTCGCCGGGTATATTGACTGTGGCCATGCCGTCGACTACCTGGACGGAGTCTTGGTAGACCACTCGTTCACCCGGTTTCTCAAGCGGATTTACCAGCATCACCTTTAGCCTTGTTTCTCCGAGCTGGGATACCTCGACTTCCATGGTTAGGGGTTCTCCAGCGACGGTCTCGGCGGCCATGGGTGCGGTTAGCTCGATTGAGGGAGGCTCTCCCACATAGAAGTCTCTGGGCTTGAATGGGTATGAGGGGTCCCTGAAGGCCTTTAGCTCCGCATATTGCTCGGCCACGCTGCCCATCCTTGAGAGCAGGTATGGTCCATTGCTTATTACTAGGTGTCCATACTTCTGGAACCACTCCAATGTCTTCTCATATCTATCCAATGGGTCTCCAATCATATCCTCCGATACGCCTGGGGCATTGAATACCTCCCTGGGATACTCACCCATCTCCATTGCTTGGCGGAGGATTCTCACGAGCCTTCGTGCCTGGTTTGACTCTATCAGGTTGAGCCAATCAACCTGTAGCCTGGCGGCTGCGGTGTCGCTATAAGCTGCCTTACGCTCCTCGAACACGAGCTTATCCATAGCGTAGAGTATCTCCCAGGGCATGAGAGCGCCCCATGGCTCGGCATACTCGGCTATGTAGTCGGGCTGGAAGTGCCAGTAATCCACGTAGACCTCCAGCTTCGTGCCATCAACTATCCTGAATCCCTTGAATGTTTCTAGGATGGGCTTCCTTGTTGCGGATAGAGCTACCTCTATCTTGGATTTCTCTGGGTTATAGACTATTTCGAAGGTCTGGTAAATCTGGTATAGGATGTCTGCCCAGGTTATCTCCACTCCATGATGCCACTTTGAGCCAAGGTATCTGCTGTAGTCGAAGATTACCTTGCTCCTCGCCTCCACACCCTCTCCAACCTTCCTCCACACACCCCCCTCAGCATCCCAGATGAATGCGTCGGATGGAACCTTAAGGCTTCCCTCAGGCCCGGCTGTCTCGACCTCATATTCCGCCCTGAAAGGCCGGGGGATTCCTGTGAAGGGGTGGCGCCAGATGGGTGGATCGTGGAGAAGCCTCCAGATATCCACGCTATATACGTCGGTGAACCCTGCCACGGGGTTCCATGCGGAGCCGGCGTAGGGCCTTACCCATAGGTGTCCAACCGTTATCTCTCCCTCGGGGAGGTATGCGGAGCGGAGGGTCCAGATTGAACGTGGGCCTGAGGCTGCGTCTAGCGAGATGCCTCTTAGCTTAGGTGTGGCTGGTAGGGCGTTCTTTACTGTGGCTATCCAAGCCCTAATCGACTCCTCCATGCAGAGCTTCGTGGCCTCCTTGTAGAGCTGGTTCCTCTCCCCCACATCCCTATACTCTCCTCTGAAGAGCCTCTGCCCCAGCTGGTCCAAGACCTTGTTCTTGTATTGCCAGAACCCGACCTCGAGCCATCCGGGCATGTTGCCTAGCCAGGGGGCGCACATCTGGTTGAGGGTGGCGTAGTCGTATCTCTCGATGCTTGTCTTTCCCCATCCCTCTGTATAGAGGTGCCACTCGAACTGGGCCGGGTCGGTTCCATAGACAGTCGCTATGGCGGGGCCGAACTCGGTGTAGAGCCTCCTCACGGTGAACCCCATGTTCTCTAATTCCTTGGCTAGCAGGTCTCCTACCTCCCTTCTCTCATCCTCGACCCTAATCAGGAACTTAACCTCGACAGGCTTCCCGCCATACATCCACTTACCATCCACCAGCTCTGCCCCAGCCTCCTCCATCGCCTCACGGATAAGCTC
Source organism: uncultured Nitrososphaeria archaeon (assembly GCA_964531465.1). GTDB lineage: Archaea > Thermoproteota > Nitrososphaeria_A > Caldarchaeales > Wolframiiraptoraceae > Benthortus. The sequence continues at coordinate 3,202 of CAZHEC010000040.1, forward strand.
AGCCGCATAATCAGGGTCATAGGTGTATCCAAGCTCTGCCACAACCTCAGAGACAATCAGATAATCATACTCGAGGGGGCTAATGTGGGTATACATTGGGACCGCAAACCCCTTGTAAATCTCATTCACTATGAAGTCCCTGTCGATTAGGTATTGGACTGCCTGCCTAACCTTCTTGAGGGAGAATGGGTTCAACTCTCCCTCGGGTGCGGGAGCCGGGTTCATTATTATGGAGATGCTTGTTGATGGAGCCTCGTATATCTTGACCTTCTCGCTCCTCAGATACTCTGAGGCTATGGAGACCTTAAGATTGAAGAGGTAGAGGTCTATCTCACCCTTCTCCACAAGGCTTGGAGCCAGGTCCTGGTCAATCTTCCTGAAGATGATTCTGTCTAGAGCCGGCCCAGGTTTATCGTGTGGAGGCTCATATTGCTGAGCCATGACGGGTGTCGAGGACAAGAGTAGGAAGATTATGAGGAGTGCTATGTGCCGCCTCATCTCCGCCTCCCCCAGACAGAGACGGCCAACGCCACTATGGCTAGGGCTATCGATACAGCAACCATCAGATACAGGTTGCCGAGGTTTGTGTTCATCGAGGCCATCTCCTCTGAGAAGCTGGAAATCTCGGACTTGATGCCTGATACTGCTTTCGTAATCGCTTCATCAACCACCTCCCGCACATCCTCCAGGCTTATGGTAGGCTGGGTCTCCCGGGGTCTCTCCAACCCCTCTATGGTCCGCTTCAGCGAGTCGAACCCAAAGCTCGTGTAGAATGTTGCCTCGGCTATATTTCCTAGCACGTCTACGGCCCGTATCCTCCTTGGCCCCTCACCCGAGAACGGCGCAAAAATCTTCGTTATGAATTCTCCATTCTGGTCCGTGAAGGTGAACCCTACATTCACTCCGTCCACCTCTATCAAGACCAGCCTCTCACCCCTGGCGAACCCTGAGCCGGTCAGGGTTATTCCTTCTCCCGCGGGTCCTTCAGGCGGGTCTATGAATATTGTTGGGAGAGGTATCGGCCTCCTCCTTGCGAACGCTATGTCCTGGTTAGGAGCCCCCCTCTGACCGGTCCTAGAGTCTGTCCAGACAAGGTATACGTCATCCTCTCCCGCTGCCATGGCGAAGTAGTCCCCTATGAATATAGGTATCCCAAGGGATGGGTTGGATGGATAATCGGAGACCCTGCCATTCTCTATGAAGCTCTCACCCGTATCGTTGCTGAACGTGTAGTAGATGTGGTAGCGTATGTCCTTAGGGTCATCTCTCCTATCACCCCACATAATATGTATAACGCCTTTAGGATCGACGGCCATGGCGGGGAAGAATTGGTCCCTGTCGGATAGGTCGTCGTTCACCCTCTTAGGAGTGCTCCAGGTAAGCCCCCTGTCGGTGGATTTAACGAAGTATATGTCGGAGTCATCAGGTCCAGGCGGGTTTGCTGCAAATGCCAGGTATATGTTCTGGCCATCGGGTGAGATTGCGAGCTGGGGGAACATGCTGGACCATGCCCGGAAGATTGTGGGCCTCAGATAATAGTCGAGTTCATCCATTATAACCACTCTTACAGGGGTCTCCCATGTTCTTCCACCATCATCACTCCAAGTAATCATTATTGCGAATTGTCCTCTGAAGGGGCCGTCGCCCAGACTATCATAGTATGCTACGTAGACCCTGCCGTCAGGGGCCACGGCAACATAGGAGCCTTGGACTATCCTGCCATAGCTTCTACCCTCATGCCCTATCTCTCCTGCAAGATATCTGAAGGTTGGGCTTACGGCCACGGGCTGACTCCAAGTCACCCCACCATCCTCAGACTTAACAAGCTTAATCGTAACGGAGACTGTTGGGACGCCTAGGAAGGGGAAATCCGGCATGAATGGGTAGGATACTGCGAATTCTGTATAGGTTATGTAGATTGCATCTGAGTCCGGGTTGGTCTTGCTGGGTCCAATAGCCATCCAAGGCTTGTCAGGTGAGATTATCTCGACCCTGTCGCTGAAAATCCTGATGTCTCCCCATGCCGCCAGGGTAGGCTCAGTCCAAGTGAAGCCGCCGTCCCCGGACTTGCTCACCGCAATCCTCAACTCATCCACAACGGCGATTATCCGCCCAAGATTCGCTAGCCTGCTGCCAATTGAGAGGAAGCCATGGTATGCCGTCCCCTGCCTATCGAATCCCAGTATTGGGTCGGAGCAGAAGTCATCCCTTTGGAGAGGCTTGGACGGTATCGGCCCCTCCCAAGTCTCCCCACCATCTATACTAGCATAAATAACCGTGCAGAAGGTGTCATAGTCGTGGGAGGCCATTACTATGTTATCACTATCTCTCGGATTCACAGCTATATGTGGCTCATTCTGATATGGTATCCTACCTATATCAGAGGTTACTATCAGGTTCCTGCTAAACTTTGGCGAAGGGCTCCTGAAGGGTATCTGGATTGGAGGTGCCTGACTGGGCGAAGCCGAGGCAGGACGAACCCCAGCGAAGAGGAATTCCTCGCCGCCACTTAATCTAAGCCATAGCCCGCCGGACATAAGCTCTACAGCAGGCTCGATTAGCCTTAGCTTGGCTGGGCCGGTCTCCGCATCCCCATAACCATACACCATGGAGAGTGTAGGGGTTAGGAGGAGTAGAAGCATTAATGTTATAGAGGTCTTCCTCACTCTTCAATCACCTACCATTGGAGCCGTAGAGAAAAACTTGATAAGGATTTTCCATCATACGTTTCACCCTCACCCTTATAAGGGAAGACTTATAGAGAGCGCCCTAGACGTTGATGGGGAATGAGCACCCGTAGATTCGATGTGGTTGTTGTGGGGGCAGGGCCTGCAGGGGTCTCGGCAGCCAAGGCCGCAGCCAAGAACGGTGCCAAGACACTACTAATTGAGAAGAGGCCTACTATTATGGCGAATAAGCCTTGTGGGGAGGCTGTCAGCCAGGAGACCCTTAAGACCGCCGAGGTCCCGCCTAAGCCTAGCATAGTCCTCCATAAGGCCTATGCACTCGTCTATGCGCCCAACATGAGTTACGTCAAGATAGATAGGATAGGGTTCTCGATAAATAAGTCGATTTTCATCCAGGAAATTGCAGCCCAGGCTGCCGAGGCGGGTGCGGAGATTCACGTTAGGGAGGAGGCTGTCCAGGTCAGGCCCTCCAACGGCTCCATGATAGTCAAGACCAATAGGGGAGAGTATGAGGCAGGTGTCGTGATAGGTGCGGATGGATACAACTCGACTGTGGCAAAGAGCCTCGGCATACGTGAGAAATCCGAACCCATACCAACCGTCCAATACATAATGGCTGGATGCAAGCTGGAATACCCCGACGCGGTCAGATTCTATCTTGGGAACGAGGTTGCACCCAAGGGATATGCTTGGATATTCCCTAGAAGCGACACATTAGCAGAGGTTGGGATAGGAGTTAGAGGCGCGCCTGCAAAAGTATACCTTGACAGATTCGTGAAGAGGTTTGAGCATGAGCTTGGAGGAGCCCAGATAATAGATTACAGGGGTGCACCCGTTCCTATAGGAGGTATGATAAGCGAGGTAGTTTATGATGGAGCTATACTGGTCGGCGATGCGGCTGGGACAGTCATACCTCTAACTGGTGCGGGGATACATTCGTCGGTGGCCGCAGGTCTTGCGGCTGGAGAGGTCGCTGCCAACGCCACGTATGAGGGAGACACCTCGAAGAGGAGGCTGAGCGAATTCTACGAGAAGTATAAGCCGTGGATGGAGCGGATAAACAAGAGCCTTAAGGTGATGAGGATTCTTGAGAGGATGAATGACGACGAGCTGAACATCCTGGCAGAGATACTGGGAGAAGAGGACATACTAGACCTAGCCAACGGCATGAATATAGCGAGAGTCGCCAAGAAGCTTCTCAAACACCCGCTACTTGCCATAAAGCTTGCGAGACCGCTGCTTCAGGCCTGAGAAGACTCCAAGGGTTAATTAGTAGGCTCCCAGCACTTTTCCTTGGGGGTCCCCGTTGGCTCTCGGCATATCTCAGACCCTAAGGTTGCCCGAGGAGCTTAAGGTTGAGGATGTCGAGCTACCTGCGGAGAAGACCGCCCTCATAATAGTTGACATGCAGAATGATTTTGTCAGGAAGGAGGGGAAGCTCTGCGTCCCAGATGCCGAGAAGACCATACCAGCCATAAGGAGGGTTCTGGAGAAGGCCCGTGAATCAGGGGCCACGATAGTATACACCCAGGATTGGCATGGGGAGAACGACCCCGAGTTCAGAATTTGGGGCGAGCATGCGAAGGCTGGGACCTGGGGGGCCGAGATAGTCGATGAGCTGAAGCCTAGGGAGGATGAGTATGTTGTGAGGAAGCTTAGGTATGATGGGTTCTACGGCACCTCGCTGGACCACATCCTTAGACTCCACGGCATAGAGAACCTAGTAGTAACCGGAACAGTGGCCAACATATGCGTCCTACATACTGCGGGTAGCGCAGCCCTTAGATGGTATAACGTTGTGGTTCCCGTGGACTGCATCTCAGCCCTCAATGAGTTCGACTATGCTGCAGCCCTTAGGCAGATAACGTTTCTATATAGGGGAAAACTTACAACCTCCGAGAAACTCCGGTTCAAGTGATGCGATGTGAGTAAGAGACAGATGCCCATAGCGCTCCAGGAGGAGATAAAAGCCGGAGAAGTAACCGACATCTACTTTGTAAGGGCTAGGAAGATACTTGAGGAGACCGGCGGCGACCGCCAGGTCTATGCTGAGACCCATGCATATAGTTTTCCGAAGGGTTATGAATGGGCTGTTCTCGGAGGCGTTGAGGAGGTTGCATGGGTTCTTGAGGGTAAGCCGGTGAATGTGTATGCGATGGAGGAGGGAGAGGTCTTCAGGGTGTATGAGCCTGTCCTGGCGATAGAGGGACGATACACAGACTTCGGGGTCTATGAATCCAGCATACTGGGGATACTGAGGCATGCCTCAAGCGTCGCCACGAAGGCCGCTAGAATAAAGCTGGCCGCCGGGAATAAGACCCTCCTCTTCTTCGGGATAAGGTCTGTTCACCCAGCCATCGCGCCCATGGTGGATAGATACGCCTTCATAGGCGGATGTGATGCGGTCTCGGGAACTCTTGGGGCCAAGCTGCTGGGGGTCAAGCCTGTTGGAACCATGCCCCACGCCCTCATACTCACCATGGGCAGCCAGACACCTGCCTGGAAAGCCTTCGACAAAGTCATGCCGGAGGAGGTTCCCCGCATCGCCTTGGCAGACACATTATCGGATGAGAGAATGGAGGCGTTGATGGCCGCCGAGGCCCTCGGTGAGAGACTTCATGGAGTTAGGTTCGACACCCCGAGTTCTAGGAGGGGGGACATGAGGAAGATAGTTAGGGAGGCTAGGTGGAGCCTCGACCTACTAGGATACAGGCATGTCAAGATATACGTTAGCGGCGGGCTTGATGAGGAGGAGGTAAGGGAGCTCAGAGACCTCGTGGATGGATTCGGGGTTGGAACCTCAATCTCTTTTCCACCCTCAATAGACCTCGCACTCGACATAGTTGAGGTTGATGGGAAACCGTTCTCAAAACGGGGGAAGCTCCCGGGCAGAAAGCAGGTCTACCGATGCAGCAGGTTCCATGACACCATAACCCCATTCGGGAAAAAACTTGAGAAATGTCCCGTCTGCGGTGAGGCTGTTGAACCTCTCCTAAAGCCCCTGATTATGAATGGAAGAATCGTTAGAGAGAGCGTTAAGCCTGCTAAGATTAGAGAGAAGGTTCTGAGTAGGCTGAGAAATCTTCCTTCACCCGAGGAATTCAGCCCCGAGCCCCTCCTACATATTCCCTAAGATAAGATATTTCAGGTCTCTAAACAATCAATTATCAAGGCATGAGGACTATTGACGTGAGGGAGGTAGAAGAGGCTGTTAGAAAGCTGGCTATGGAGGCGAATTATTATGTGGACCCCTCCGTGAGGGAGGCCTTCATCAAGGCCTTGGAGAAGGAGGAGTCGGAGCTAGGGAAAGAGATTCTGAACCAGATGCTCGAGAACGCAGAGTTAGCGGCGAGGGAGAAGCTCCCCACATGCCAGGACACAGGGGTCGCCATAGTGTATGTAGAGGTGGGCCAGGAGGTAAGGCTCGTGGGCGGAAACCTCTATAATGCGATTAACAGAGGCGTGGCTAAAGGGTATACGGAGGGATACCTTAGGAAGTCTTTGGTGAAGGATCCACTGTTTAATAGGAAGAACACGGGCGACAATACCCCAGCCATGATCCATGTAGACATAGTTCCCGGAGAGGTCTTCAGGCTAACCTTCATGGCTAAGGGGACAGGGGCCGAGAACATGTCCAGGCTCG
>CAZHEC010000041.1:0-9419 GCA_964531465.1 uncultured Nitrososphaeria archaeon
TGTCTATACACGCCCTCTCACCCATACCCACGTCCCTCACATCCACTACCTCGGCCTCACGTAGCTCCAGCCTCACGGGGGCGCCGACCACCGAGACCAGGGAGTCCAGCTCCAACGGCTCCGAGACACCTACAATTACTCCATCTACTCCGAGTTCGAGGACGCCGAGGAGGGTCTCGACCTCGCTTATGTTGGAGGCCCATGCCAGGAGTCTTGTTCCAAGTGGTTTGAGGTCCGCTACCAGATTCTCGAGGGGGATTATCTTCCAGTCCCCCGTCTCGACTATTACCGCCGAGGCACCGCTCCGGGCTGCCGCCAAGACCTTATCCACGTCCTTGGGAGTCCTCACACTCACCTTATACGCATCCCCCTTCCCAAGGTCCTCAAGCCTCTCCACGACCTTGACGTCTCCACCACCCTTCTCGGAGTATATCTTGAAGCGTTTCCTAAGATTTCCAGGTATCTTGGAGGGATCCATGTAGAGTGATTTAAGCCCGAGGGATAACGCGTGTTGAAGTAGGTCTTCGCCGGTTTTCTTAGGCGAGATTATTATCTCCTTTCTCACCTTCCTTCACCGAGAACCTTTAAGGCCTCATCCACACTCTTCCCCTCGATTATTACTGCGTAGAGGGCTCTCGTAATTGCCTCTGGGTCCCTATGCTGGAAGATGTTTCTCCCGAAGGTTACTCCCATTCCTCCTGCATCCATCACGGCCTTGGCTAGCTCAAGCACTCTTCTATCGTCGTCGAGTTTCGGTCCTCCTGCAGCCACTATTGGTGAGGGGCAGCTCCTAGTTATCTTCCTTATATCATCTGGGTTTGCTGAGGGCATAGGGACCTTCACTATGTCTGCTCCCAGCTCGGCTCCGACCCTAGCCACATGTGCGATCACGTCTGGGTCGTTCTTGTCCTTGATGTTCTCCCCACGTGGATACATCATCGCTATGAAGGGGACCCCCCATGCATCACATTCATCCGCAACCATGCCAAGCTTTACTAGCATGTCTTGCTCCTCCCTATTTCCTATGTTCACGTGGACCGAGACCGCATCGGCGCCGAGTCTGATTGCCTCCTCTACTGTTCCAACCTGGACCTTCCATGTGGGTGTGGTGGAGAGGTCGGTGCTTCCCGAGACATGCATTATCATTCCCGTGGAGAGGGGTTGGACAAGATTCTTGATTATTCCCTTATGGAGGATGACCGCTGTTGCTCCACCCTTCTCAACCCTCCTCAAGACATCGTAAATCCTATCAACGCCTTTTATCGGGCCCATGGAGACCCCATGGTCCATGGGGACGCAGAGCATCTTTCCCTCGCAGGTTATCCTATTCAACCTAACCTGCTTACCCCAGACCATTTCATCACACCTCCAAGTATCCTTGAGCGTATAGTAGCTCGGCTGTGAGGACAGCTATACCTGCTGCCCCCCTAATCCTATTATGACTCAGGGTGAACATCTTCAATACATTTGGGCTGCTGCCCCCCCTAATTCTCCCCACAACAGCACTCATACCCGGGACGCTTCCAGCCATAACGTCGAACCTGGGCTGGGGCCTATCTTCTTCACGGGCCACTATTATCGGCTTCTCCGGAGCCGTCGGGAGCTTAAGCTCCTGGGGTGGGCCACGGAACTCCTCCAAGACTCCTGCGGCCTCCTTAGGGTCTACCGGCCTCTTGGTCTCCAGGTAGATTGCCTCTAAATGGCCATCTATTGTCGGAACCCTTGCGCAGGAAGCCTCGACCTGTATTCTGGCCGGATTTATGCCGTCGTCTCCCAGGCTGCCTAGAATCTTCTTGGCCTCGGCCTCGACCTTCGGCTCCTCGTTCCTGATGTATGGTATCACGTTGCCGATTATGGAGTATGAGGGAACGCCTGGCCACCCCGCACCCGTAACCGCCTGGTAGGTGGCTACCACAACCTTCTCCAGCCCATAGACGTCCATTATGGGTTTAAGGGGCATGACAAGCCCTACTGTGGTGCAGTTTGGCGTAGTTACTATGAATCCCCCGCCTCTCCTGGATTTCTGCTTCTCGACGAGGTTTAGGTGGTCGGCGTTTATCTCGGGGACCATTAGGGGGACGTCTGGGTCCATCCTGTAGGCCGAGGCTTCGCTGACCACCGGGAACCCTGCCTCTGCAAATGCTCCCTCAATCTCTCTGGCAGACTCTGAGGGCAGGGCCGAGAACACGAGGTCTGCGTCAACCTTCTTGGGATCTGCCTCCACTACCTCCAGCTCTGCAACGCTCTCAGGAACCTTCTTGAGCTGTCTAACGGCCTCCCCATAGAGTTTGCCAACACTCTTTCTCCCGCATACAGCCGAGACCTTGAACCAGGGATGATTCTCCACGAGGTCTGGATACTCAACGCCGGCCATGCCCGTCGCACCTAGTATGGCTACCTTTAGCCTCCTCTTCATGCCCTCACCTCCTCTAAGGCACCCTTAATTAGCTTACGGGCTCTCTCGGTCTCGGCTCTGGAGACGAAAACCCTTATGGACGAGCTGATGGTTAGGAGGCCGTAGACGTTGATGCCTGCCTCGGCTAGCGGGCGGACAATCCTGTATATCACGCCCGGACTCGTCTCCAACATTCTTCCAGAGACAGTTATCATGGAGAGGCCTCCATAGATGCTTATGGCCTTACCGGCTCCGTTGCCTATCAGGGTTGCGTGAAGTTTTCTCGCGAGGCTTTCTGCCTCCTCCACGTAGAGTATCACCGAGTTCTCCTCACTCGCACTTGCAAGTATCCTGACTCCCTGCTCCGAGAGCCTGTCGGTAATCACGTTGAGTATCTCGGGCATCCTGGCTCCATCGCCTACTACGGTTATCATGCCAACCCTCGTGCTATCAACCGAGACCTCCAGCTCCCTCTCATAGCCCTCAATCACCGTTCCACCACCCGTAACAAGCTCCTTGAGGCTGGCTATACGGAGCCTAAGCCCCTTCCCGAGATACCTGAGTGCCTTCGTGTGGATTATCTTGGCTCCTCCCTTGACGAGGGCCTGGGCCTCTCTAAAGTCAAGCACATCTATCACCTCCGCCTCACCCACCTGGTCAGGGTCCCCAGACATGACTCCTGGCACATCTTTGACTAAGACTATCTCTTCGGAGCCCAGACAGCTGCCTAGGAGGACCGCCGTCGTATCGCTTCCACCCCTGCCGAGGGTAACCACTTTTCCATCCCTCGTAACGCCTAGGAACCCGCAGACCACAGGTGTTATGCCTGCGTCGAGTAGGGGGAGAATCGACTCCGCACATCTTCTCTTCGTCTCCTCGTAGATTGGTTCCGCGTTGAGCGGGTCTCCCTCCGCTATGATTGGCCAGAGCCTGCTCGCCGGCTCGATGAACATGGCGTTTACTCCGTGCTCCCTCAGGGCTAAGGCGAAGAGCCTGGCGCTCGTCCGCTCACCCATTGAGAGTATCTCGGCCATTAGCTCTGGATCTGGATTGCTGCTTAGGTTCCTGGCGGTTCTCTGGAGCTCGTCGGTAACGCCCTTCAAGGCCGACACAACCACTACTACTCCAACGCCTTTTCCAGCCATCCTCTTAACCCATCCAGCAGCCTCCCCGATAGCCTCGACATCCCTCAGAACCGAGCCACCCAACTTAACAACTACACTCCTAACCACATAGGACACCCCCAAAACATAGAAAAGCTACGGAAAGGCGCCCCGGCCTTACGCCAGGGCAAAATAGCCATAGCTCCAGAAGCCGAAGAAGAACCTCCAGCCGGTTACTGAGAACCCGGCCATCCCTCAACCGCCTCTGGAGCTTAGGAAAGCATGCACCCTGCAAAGTTATTAACATTTCTGTCGAGAAGCGTCAATAGGCTGTCTGGAGGCAATATATTTAAGGTGCATTGGTTTCCGAAGCCCGAAAAGGTGGTGTAAAATTTTTTGAGGATAAGTAGGAACTTCAGGAAAACCGCCGCCATCATTCTAATCCTCTTCTTCGTGGCCTCCCTTTCGACAGCCGCCATCGCACAGGAACTATTCTTCATATCCTTCGCAGACAACTTCGACGACTATGAGCCAGGAGTCTACAGCGGTAACAATGGGCCAGGTAGCTGGTTCCAGCATTCAACCGATGATGCTGGGAACCCTGTCGGAGACGCCGAATATAGAATAGTTTCCGATGGTGGGAACAAATACTATAGGCTCAGATCCACGGGTGCAACCTTCGTCAAGGCGATAATAGACTACTCGTTCTTTGGGCTATATTTCGGGCCTCCGGACTACCAGGTGGGTGCACGTATAAAGGTTGTCTCCGGAGAGGGGGGAATAATAGTTAGGTCGGATAGCAACCTCCAGAGATACTATCTCGCCACGGTTTATAAGAGTTCCGAGAAGGTTGTCCTATGGTATGTGGATGAGACGACGGGGCCTGGAGGAGCTGAGAACAAGCTCGCCGAGGCAGATCTCCCGGCAGGCGTATCTCCTGGGGACTGGTTCTCCATGTGGGTTGGAGCCGAGGGAAACAACGTATGGGTGAATGTTGAGGGTGAGCTTCTAATCAACATTACCGATGATTCCTTGGAATCAGGGTTCGCAGGGATCTACACCTTCAAGAACCGTGAAGCATTATTTGATGATGTCTGGATGATAGCGGTTGTAGAGGCTGGGACTACTACCGTTACGTCCACTGAGACTGAGACGGAGACTGAGACTACAACGGTTACCACCACGACTACAACCGCTGGTGAGACGGTTACCGAGACAATTACTCAGACGACCACCGTGGCTGCTGGAACGGTTACTTCGACTGCTACGACGACCATGACCACCTCTGTTGCAGGGACAACTGTAACGAGTGTCTCGACCACGACTGCCACCACAACGCAGACGACAAGCCTAGCCGTTACAACTACTGTTACTCAGACCCTTGAGGGGCTTCCGGGAGAGTTTGACTTCGAGTTGGTGGTCAGCCCCGCCTCCCTCACCCTAAGCCCTGGACAGAGCGGGACGGCCGCTGTAACCCTTAATCTCCTATCAGGCGAAGCAGAGAACGTGGTGCTCACCGCCGCAGGTCTGCCATCCGACTTCTCGGTCTCATTCACGCCTTCATCAGTTAAACCAACAGGTGTCTCAACGCTTCAAGTAAGGGCCGGCTCGCCTGGTAGCTACACTCTCGTTGTCCAGGCTCAGGGCGGAGGCATAGTGAAGAGTAGGTCAATAAGTATTAGGGTTGAGGAGCCTAGTAGATGCTTGATAGCGACGGCGGTGTTCGCATCCGAGGCAGAGCCATTGGTCCATAGGCTGAGAGGATTCAGGGATGACTTCGTTATGAACACCTTCGCTGGAAAAACCTTCATGGACGCGTTCCACGGGTTCTATTATTCTTGGAGTCCTTATGTGGCCGATGCTGAGCGTGAAAATCAGATGTTTAGAGGCTTGGTTAGACTCTCACTCTACCCACTGCTCTTTTCCCTCGACATATCAAGTAGGATCTCAGAGCCGCTGCAGGGCAATCCTGAGATGGCGGTCCTCATGGCGGGAATCATATCAAGCGGCATAATAGGGGCTGCATACATGGCCCCTGCTCTGAATCTAATACCCTACATGACTAGGAGAAGGACTGGTAGATGGGTTGGATTGAGAATGACCTATCTTCTCGCAGTATTCCTGACGGGATTAATGGGCTTCGTCTTAGCGGAGTTCCTGGCCTCCCCGCTGCTCATGACCGCTTCAACGATAACCATAGTTCTCTCATCGCTCCTCATAGGCGTATCCACTCCACTAACCATACTAGCGTGGCATCTCCCCCCACAATCAATAAAACTAGAGAAGATGATACCTAGGAAAGCCTAGCCACCACCCTCTTTTATCTTTTCCTCAAGGAGACCTATATTAAATGGGTTATCGGCATGGTTCTAGGGTAGGTTGAGATGCCGGTTACCGATTGGAGCAAGCTGATTCCTAAGCCTCGGTCAAGCTTCCTGCTGGTTGAATGCAATGAGTGTGGAAATAAGCAGGTGGTCTTCGATAATGCTAAGATAGTGGTAGAGTGTCTCGTCTGTGGTGCGATACTGGCTCGCCCAAGGGGAGGGAAAGCGGAGATACTGGGCAAGATAATCGAGAAGTATGGTTAGTGGGGTGGATGCGTGTCGGAGCTAGAGCTGCCCGAAGCACCGCAGAAAGGCGGCCTTGTCGTAGGCGTAGTCAAGAGAATCGAGAGGTATGGAGCCTACATGGACCTTGTGGAATATCCAGGGTGGGAGGCATTCGTCCACATATCCGAGATATCCCTAAAATGGGTGAGGAACATCCGGGACTACCTTAGGGAGGGCCAAAGAGAGGTCTTCAAGGTTCTCAGAGTCAACCCTGATGCGAAGCAGGCTGACGTCTCACTCAGGAGGGTTGAACAGAAGGAGAGGACTTGGAAGATAATTGCCTGGAAGAGAAGGCAGAAGGTTCTCAGGATACTCCATATCCTAGCCGAGAGGACGGGGAGAGGAGAGGATGAGATTACAGAGATGGTCGCTGGACCAGCCCGTGAACGTGGCTTGGAGCTCTATGACGTTTTCGTGGATGTGGTTGAGAGTGGGAGGCTCCCTGAATGGATGAGACTTGACTCAGATGTGGCCGAGAAACTAGTCCAACTCGTCCAGCAGGAGATTAAGCTAAGAAAGGTCGCAATAAACGCCACACTAATACTTTCCTCGAAGGCGGGGAACGGTGTTGAGGTTATCAGGAAAGCTGTCGCCGAAGGATTAAAGGCGGCTGGAAAAGGAGAGCATGTCTCCATAACCACTATGGGTCCTCCAAGATATCTCCTGAGGGTCGAGGCCGAGGAACAAGCCAGAGCCAAGGAGCTCCTCGAGCAGGTCGCCAAGAGATGTATCGAGTCCATAGAGAGGGCGGGTGGCAGGGGGGAACTCGTGAGGTAGGTGTGTTAGCCTCTTGACCCTACTACATAAATGTGTTAAATGCGGCAGATATACCCTGAACAGGGAGAGGTGTCCTGTATGCGGGTCTGAGGTCAGGTCTGCCCACCCGCCCAACATCTCTATCCAGCATAGATACATGAGGTTAATTCTGGAGTCTAGGAGGCGGGCTATGGGCGGGGGTAGCAGGAGAAGAGCTTAATATGGGGCCTTTTTCAAGGTAGTGGTGGTTGAGCCTTCCGTGCAGGAGGATGTGAGGATTATTCTAACCGATGAGGGGAGGCGAGCCGACCTAAGGGGCGCATACGTGGTTGAGGCGTCCCCAAGCCCAGGAGCAGCCGGAGCTATAGCCCTAAACTACCTCATAGAGAACCTGAAGCCTCTTAAGCTTGGGGAGATTAGGTCGGCTCACTTCCCGCATATAAGCATAGTGGATGACGGCCTGGCCTCTCCTCCGAAAATCGATCTATACTTCTACAGGGATAAGGACGTGAAGCTCGTCATAGTTTCTAGGAACTTCCCTGTAGACAGTAGTGAGGGAAGCTATGTGGTGGCCAAGAAGGTTCACGAGTTCCTGGTTAGTAGGGGCGCCGTGAACTACTGCCTCCTCTCAAGCTCTAGGATAACCGGTGAGCCGGCGGTCTATGTTGCATCTCATGACCCAGAGGATGCCAGGATATTCCTCAACTCGGGGGCCAGGCTTTCCCCCAACATTGAGATGCTCCCACTTGATAAGCTAGCCTCCTTCATGTTCCTACTCTACTCTAGGAATGGCGGTGCAGCCTGCCTCCTGATATCCGAGACCGTCTCCTACTTCCCAGACCCCGTGGCCGCCAAGAGGCTCCTACAGGTAATCTCTAAAGCCCTGAAGATAGAGGTGAGTCTCGAGAAGCTAGACCAGGAGATAGAGAAGCATAAGATGCTCCTCGAGGACCTCCAGAGGGGCTACGGAAAGCTGATACCGACGAGGGAGGAGAAGCCGAGCAGGGAGCCCTTCTACATAGGCTAATCAACTATTTCATATATGTAGACGTAGGCCACGCTGCTGTATGGTGGGTCTGACTGATACACTAGCCTGAAGTGTCTCATGGATGTCGGGTTATAGATGTGGTTTACGAGACCTGGGGCGGCTTGCTGAGGCTTGAAGGGAATCATCTTGCCCAGGGTCGTCTCCCAGAACTTGTCCGTAGGTTGGCCCTGCTGGTCAAGATACTCCGACTCAGTGAAATTATACCCAACTTGGTTGGCTATCCTGAGCATCCAGACCCACTTAGCCTCATCCCCGAATCCTAGGAGCCTTGGACCGCCGAGGCCAGCAGCACCTGGGGAGCCGCCATGGGTTATGAAGATTAGGACATGGGTTGCTCCGAGCTTCTTGAATGTTAGGTAAGCCTCGGTCTCGTTGTTTGTCATGAAGGCGTATGCGACCTCGCCTATCTGGGTGGAGTTCAGTGTGGCGTTATCCACTATGCTGGTCCTGTTGCCTAGGATGGTTATCCAGTATCCGTAGTCCCACCAGCTTGCCACTACGGCATCTTCAGGCAAGTTCTCCCTCATCCATGTAAGCGTCTTAAGCCAAGCTGGTATAGCATCCTTTGCGGGAACGCTGGAAGAGACTATTGTGGGCGGAACATAGCCTGCGTCTATGGATGATACTGTGAAAGAGACCCCATAGGCGCTTGGGATCATTGTGAAGGCCATTAAGCCCACTACTATGAGGGGTGTTAGGACGTAGTATTCCGTGCTAATGGGCCTCCTCCTGCCGGCTGCGGAGAGCTTGAGGTTCCTGCCCAATCCCTGGAAGACCTCCGAGATGCCGAAGCCTGCCATGACAGCTATACCAGGTGCTGCGAGTATGGAGAGTCTAACCATGGTGGAGGCGAAGTATAGTGTCAGCAAAGTAAAGACTGCTAGGATAATATCCCTATCCTCACTTCTCCTCAAGGCATAGTAAAGTCCTATAGGTATAAACAGTAGCTGGAATCCGGCATCAAGAAACAGCATGGCCCATGTGGAGACCTGGTTCTCCGCAACAGAGATGACTATGGGTAGCTGAGACCTAAGCGTCGGGACTAGAACGCTGAAGAACTTTAGACCTGGTAGCCTGGCCAAGCCCGCGAGGGTTATCCCTACGAATCCAAGCAACCCTGCCGCAACAACGTAGTAGGGCAGCCTCTTGACATGCTTACCTCCAGGTATAATCTTCGAGACCTCGAAGGATAGGAGGATTATGAGGGCTGCGAATCCCGAGAGAAGGGTTGCCTCGAAGAGATACTTAGGCCCAAGCTTAGGGACCATCAAGGCTATTAACGCATAGGTTGTGAACGTTATGGTGTATGCTGTGAGGAGCTGTCTCCTGTATCTACCTATAAGTGCCAGTATGACTGATATTAGGGGTATGAATGCGAGGGGGAACCTGCTCGCACCCCACGTCGCAGATAGATAGCCTATCAGTAAGCCTGATAGGAGCGCATACCCCACAGCCCCCTTGACACCCCTCTCCTCCTTAATTGCCTGTATGTATGCCCAGAGACCGAA
>CAZHEC010000042.1:0-9326 GCA_964531465.1 uncultured Nitrososphaeria archaeon
CGAGGAAATCTTCAGGAAAGAAGGCATAAAATATATAGTGAATCCATTCTCCCACATCATAAGCAAGGTCAAGGAGATACTTGGAACCTACCGAATAAACATAATCTACGAATTCTCCAGAAGAAATATAATGATATGCGGAATAAGAATCCCGGATAATCAGACCCTTAACAGAATTCTGGACACCCTTCCCGTGGAAGGTGTAGCATCCGTGTTCGTCACAATTGATGGTTCAATTGAGTCGGATATTGATAAACTAAGCATTGGGGGGACATTATATCTCATGGGTGAGCGGGATAAGATTAAAAAGCTGTTGAAGAAGATTGGGGGTAGAGCGGTTTATGGTCCTTGAGCCGTTCATAATAAGGTTAATAGCTGCAGCTACGTCATTCGCAGTGGCATTCATAGCAAGCGGCTATATCAGGTCAATTATAAGGGAGTTCTTAATCAAGTTTGGGGATGAGTTCGCTTCAAAGGTCTCGGAAATAGTGAGATACTTCACAATAATTCTAGGTGTTATAGTTGCATTCAGCATACTCAGCTTAGATGTCATGGTAATCTCGATAATTATCGGTATTCTCTTCATCTTTATGCTTGTTAGCTCGAGGGACCTCCTACTTAACATGACTGCAGAGATATATCTGAGGGTCAGGAAGCCCTTTGATAAGGGTGATTGGATTAGGATAGAGGGTGTCGAGGGACGAGTTAGGGAGATAAGAAGCATAGATACCGAGATAATCACATCGGAAGGTGAGCGTGTAATAATCCCCAATTATCTATTCCTAAGGTCGCCGGTAATAAACAAGTCCAAAGCCATAGCAACATACGTGGAGATAAAACTAACATTCGGGAAGCTGCCATTAAGCAAGCTTGAGACAGCGGTTATGAATGCTTTAAATGAGATTAGATCCGAGCTGCTGGGGGAGCCTGAGATACTATCTATAACGGAGAGTGATGAGAAGGCCGAGATAATCGTCTCCCTGCCCGTTGTGAACCTAAAGAAGCTTAGATGGCTTATCAACAGGATTTCTAAGTCGTTTTATAGGCAGGGCATAGAAGTTGAGATCGAGTAGAGTGTTTGTAGTGGATCTGGATGAGACCTTGACCGAGGGTGGTGAGGCGAGAGTTAAGGAGCATGTGAGACGCTCATTAGATCGATTGAAGGAGGAGGGGTGGCTCCTGGTCCTAGCTACTGGAAGGGACATAACATACCTGAAAGAGAGGGAGGATTTACATGGAATTTTTCATGCATGGATAGCCGAGTCGGGTCTCTCATACATTATTCATGAAAGAGGATTGATTAGAGTTAATGCTCCCAGGGATTGGCTAGAAGCGATAAATCGTCTTAAGAGCCTCAGCTACGTCCAAGCCAAGGACCATACAGTCTCCGTGAAAGCTTGCAATCTCCATAGACTTATGGAGGAACTATCCAGGCATGGTTTTGAGGCAAGGCTTGTAGATAACAGGGGGAATTTTATCGCCCTGCCTAAAGGTATCAGTAAGGAGTCTGCTTTACGTATGCTGCTCCGGGATTTGGGTGTAGAGGCCTTCGTAGCTGCCGTGGGGGACTCGGAAGTAGATGTGGAGCTTCTTAGGGAGGCCGACTTCTCCGCCGCTGTAGCCAACGCGGAGCCATTAGTTAAGTCTATTGTGGATTATGTTGCGTCGAGGCCTGACGGGGATGGTGTAGTGGAGATAGTGGATGTTCTCCTCAGGAGGTTTGGGACTCCTTATACATCTTCCTGAGCACGTATTGGAGTATTCCTCCATGCTCGTAGTATTCAACCTCTATTGGCGTGTCAAGGCGTGCTATGACATTGAAAGTTATCTCGCTTCCATCATCCCTCACTGCTCGGACCTTTAGCTTTTTCCTCGGACTAAGCCCTTCACTGATACCTTCGATGTAGTAGAGCTCCCTACCATTTAGTCCAAGTTTCCTCCATCCTTGGCCCTCCTCGAATTGGAGGGGGAGTATGCCAAGGCAGACTAGGTTGCTCCTATGTATTCTCTCGAAACTCTCAGCAATCACCGCCTTGACGCCGAGTAGGTAGGGGCCCTTGGCAGCCCAGTCCCTGGAGCTTCCTGCACCATACTGTCTGCCAGCCAACACTATCAGCTGTGTCCCCTCCCTCCTATACCTCATAGCCGCATCATATACGGACATTACCTCACCACTAGGTATATGGATGGTCCACCACCCCTCCCTATCTGGGACGAGAAGGTTTCTGAGCCTAACGTTGGCAAATGTGCCCCTCATCATAACCTCATGGTTCCCACGCCTCGAACCATATGTGTTAAACTCCTCAGGCTCAACCCCCCTCTCGATAAGATACCTGCCGGCAGGGCTCTCCGGAGGTATCGAGCCTGCAGGTGAGATATGGTCTGTCGTTATTCTGTCTCCTAGAAGGACTAGGACTCTTGCACCTGTTATGTCCTTGGGTGGCTGGGGTTCCAGGCTCATCTTCTCGAAGAAGGGCGGTTTCCGGATGTAGGTGGATTCAGGGTCCCACTTGTAGAGGGGTGTGTTAGGCGCATCCAGGCTTCTCCACTTCTCATCGCCTTCAAATATTCTGGCATACCGTTTCCTGAATATCTCAGGATTTAGGGATCTTGCTATGGCCTCCCTTATCTCCCTCTGGCTAGGCCATATATCCTTTAGATAGACTGGGTCGCCATTAGGGTCATGTCCTATAGGCTCATTTATCAGGTCTATGTCCATTCTGCCTGCTAGGGCGTATGCGACGACGAGTATGGGTGATGCGAGAAAGTTCCCCCTTGTAAGGGGATGCACCCTACCCTCGAAGTTCCTATTCCCGCTAAGAACACTCACAGCATAGAGACCATATCTCTTAATAACCTCCTCTATCTTGGGCGGCAATGGGCCGCTATTCCCTATACATGTGGTGCATCCGAATCCTACTAGGTGGAATCTGAGTGCCTCTAGGTAGGGGAGGAGACCTGAGCCTCTCAGGTATTCAGAGACCACCATGCTTCCAGGCGCTAGGCTTGTCTTCACCCAGGGCTTGACCTCCAAGCCCTTCTCAACCGCCTTCTTGGCAAGCAGCCCGGCCCCAATCATAACTGATGGATTCGAGGTGTTGGCGCAGCTCGTTATGGCAGCTATCACTACTGCCCCATGCCTCATCTCCGCCTCAACGCCGTTGAATGGGACCTTAACGGAGAGATCTAGACCAACGCCTAATCCACGTTTCTTGGCATCCTTCACATACTCTCTCAGAATCTCAGCGAACCTTCTCTTAGCCTCTCGGAGAGGTATTCTATCCTCAGGATTGCCTGGCCCTGCGATAGAAGACTCAACCTCGCCCAAGTCTATCTCTACAACATCACTATAATCGGGTTCAGGTGAATCAGGCTCCCTGAACAAGCCCGTCATCTTCGCATAAGACTCAACAAACTTTACATGCTCTGGGTCTCTACCTGTCCCGAGCAGATACTCGAGAGTCGCATTATCGATTGGGAAGAATCCTGTTGTCGCTCCATATTCAGGGGCCATGTTGGCTATCGTGGCCCTGTCTGGAACCGAGAGTCCATCAAGTCCTGGTCCGAAGAACTCCACAATCTTCCCCACCACCCCCCTTCTTCTCAGGATCTCCGTTATCGTTAAGACCAGGTCTGTAGCTGTTACGCCTTCGCGTAGTTCTCCAACAAGCCTCACTCCCACAACCTCAGGTATGGGTATATAGTATGGTTGGCCTAGCATAACTGCCTCGGCTTCTATTCCTCCAACCCCCCATCCCAGGACCCCGAGGGATGAGACCATGGTTGTGTGGGAGTCAGTCCCTATAACCGTGTCAGGAAAAGCTGCCAGCTCCCCTCTAAAATCCCTTAAATGAACTACCTTGGCTAGATACTCTATATTGACTTGATGGATTATTCCACGGCCAGGTGGAACGACCCTAAAGTTGTTGAACGCCTTCTGAGCCCACTTGAGGAGGGTGTATCGCTCCCTGTTCCTCTGCATTTCCTTCTCGACGTTAAGCATGAACGCATATTCTGTTCCATAATAGTCTACTTGGACCGAGTGGTCTATGATGAGGTCTGCGGGAATGACGGGATTAACTTTCAGGGGGTCTCCGCCCATCTCTTTCATGGCATCCCTCATGGCAGCTAAGTCGACAACTGCTGGGACTCCTGTGAAGTCTTGGAGAACGACTCTTGAAGGCATATAGGGTATCTCCCTGCCCACATTCTTACGCCAATTCAGAACAGCATCTACGTCATCTTCTCTTACTACAGCGCCGTCAAGGTTCCTGGCCATATTCTCTATCAAAACCCGTATGGAGTAGGGGATGCGGGAGACCTCCGCCACACCCTCCTCCTCAAACTTCCTGATATTCCAGACCGCCGCCCTACCACCATAGGTCTCCACATACTCCTTGACATCCACGCCTCTTACCATCAATACACCCCAACGCCCAATACCCAGAAACCTGCTATAAAACATTCACCCAACCACAAAACAAGATAACGCTTAATTACATCCCAGGAAAACAATAATGCATGGCTGTGCAAGCATACGTCTTAACCCGGGTAGCGGTAGGGAGTGTTGAGAAGGTCTCCCAGGAAATCTCTAAGATACCTGGCGTGAAGTCGGTCCACAAAGTTACGGGGAGATATGACCTGATAATATTGGTGGAGGCAGAGGATATAAGCTCGCTTGGACGATTCATAATATCTAAGATTCACTCAGTTGAGGGAGTAGAGAGAACAGAGACAGCCATAATAGTTTAGAATGAAAGGAAACCCATGTTAAACTGGACATAGACGAGATAAAGGCCCGAAACAATCATAATCACTCCTCCAATCTTATCTATACTTCTAGATATAGGCTTGAAGAAGGAATTCAGCATGAAGTTGGATAAGCTGAGAGCTGTTGAAAGGCCGATCATCGCCGACCCCATCCCTAATGTGTAGGCGAGAAATATCATCATGCCTCCTATAAGGCTTCCGATGGCCAAGGCTTGCAAAATAATTAACAAGAATAATGCGAGTGTGCAGCTTAATGATGCTGTGGCATAACCCAATCCAAATAGAAAGAATGAGGTTAAGGGATGTCTCCCGGACTTCGCAGCCCTAAAGATAGGCAGCCTGACATGCATCCTGCCGCCTAATAGAAAATATGTTCCTAGGAGAATTATTATAGCAGCTATGACCAGCGTTATCCATGGGATATAAGCCACTATAACAGACCCTATCAGAGAAAATGCGATACCGGCTAAAAGGAAAACAAACATGAATCCTAAAGTTGTCATAATTCCTGCTGAAATTCCTCGTATAACCTGTCTCCCCAATCCTTCGTCATTACGCCCATCCAAATAATACCCAATATAAGCTGGAATTAATGCTATTCCACATGGATTGGCGAATGCTGCGAATCCCGCCGCATAGGCTAATGCGGTAAGGAATATTACATGCTGGGACATTAGAGGCATCCACACCCCCTTGGATATAAGTAGCTCTGGTCTCCGTCAGCGAGACCTGACGACCCAAGTTTCAGAATCTTTTCCAACACTTCTAGAAGAGGTTCCGCACCAGTTGGCCCCATCCTCTTGAAGACTATCCTACCTTCAGGAGAAACTATTACCGTAGAATCTACGGCGGTTATACCATATTTTATCACGGCTTTATCTGTGTCAAGGGTCCATATCCATCCATTAGACCCGTACCTCTCTTTAAAGCGGATTAAGTCATCTATATCTTCCGCTGGAATTCCTCCCTGCTCCTCACCTATCACATCCCTAACCCACAAATCAATAGCGACTATGGCGACCCTGTCCCCAAGTATTTCCTCAACCTCCTTTAGTGCCTGAGCCTGTCCTACGCAGGAGGGACACCAAGCGGCCATAAACCATAAGATCACGGGTTTTCCCCTGAGGTCTTTAAGAGATATAACTTCACCATTAATGGTTCTAAGCCTGAAGTCTGGGGCTTCACCAAGGTCTGGGAGTCTAGGCTCATTGCCCCCGAACCCCATTAGGGCATATAATCCTAGGAAAGCGATGCCCGCAGCAATCATTATGGCCAGATAAACCCTGCCTCTACCTCTGCCGGAATGCCTCCCCCTACCCATCCAAACGAAAGACACCAAATAATACTATAATCATTCCTCTTTAACAAATAAATTTCACTCTTAAAGGAGATTCAGCAAATTAAACCATAAACGTGATTAACATTAAAGACTTGGGCTAATGTTTATATTTTAACCATCTTTCCCATAGGGCATGACCACAGTATATCTTTGCCAAAGTGGTTGCTGTCCTGCAGTTATCCTTGAGGAAGATAGGGTTGTGATAGGTGAGGAAGACAATAAGGTAGTTCTGAAGAAGGAGGAATGGAATGCCCTAGTGGAGAAGATACTATCAGGAGAGCTGAAGAAACTCTAATCCAAACCTAATTTTTTCTTGAATGCTTCAGCGCACTCCCTACTTGAGAAGAAATACTTTCCACCCTTGATGTATTCTATGATAGGTCTTCCCACTATAGGTGATTTGCAGAAATCGCATCTAACGAGTATCGGGGTCTCAGGCTCCACATATGCTCCATACTCCTCCTTGATGCTCTTAGTTATCGCTATTGTCGTTAGGTTGGTTATGCCATTAATCTTTGAGATTTTCTCCGTTATCAGCTCTCCCAGGTGATTGAAGTCTCTCGCCTCAACCTTAACTATCATGTTCATGGGGCCTGTTGTTATATACACCTCTCTAACCTCCCTAATATTAGAGAGCTTCTTGGATATCCTATCCAACTCTCCTGGAGATACTTGAAGTAACAGGAATGCACGTATCCTGCCTAGGAGTTTTCCCGAATCAATTATGGCCGTAATCCTACGTATAACTCCAAGCTCCTTAAGCCTCTCTATCCTAGCCTTTACAGTAGGTATACTCACGTGAAGCCTCTTAGCGATATCCTTATACATAGTCCTCCCATCTTCCTGAAGTATCCTAATTATCTCATAGTCTATCCTATCTAACCTGAGAAAAGATGACTCATCAACCCTTCCCGACCCCTCACTCATTGACGTTAAGAAACCAGAAGAAATAAAAGTTAAGGATTACTGAAGATTATTACATGCCAGCATACTTCTCTGGGTTGTTTTGAAACTCCTTTAAACAATGTTCGCAGCAGAAATAGTATATTTTACCCTTATACTCTGCCTTGAATTTCGTGTCCTCGCTTACCTCCATACCGCATACAACATCCTTTGGCATGTCTGTAGAAAAGCTGCGGGTGTTATAAACATTACCATTTAACAGTTAATTGGGCCACAAAGAGTTAATTTAGAAAGTATTGAGAACCCTTTCATTGATTTTCTTTGTTAAGAGGAAACCTTGATAACCTACCCAGATTGCCTGAGTATTTATTATACCGTCTAAACAGAGTATAGGGTGATAACCCTTGAAGAGGTATGACTTTGTAATTATTGGTGGAGGAGCTGCAGGGTTTGCTGCAGCAGTTAGGTTATGGGAGCTAACTGAGGGAAAGAGTTCCATAGCTATGGTTAATTATGGTATGATAGGGGGAACCTGTGTTAATGTTGGGTGCGTTCCCTCCAAATACCTTATAGAGGCGGCTAAGCAATACTATGAATCTAGGCATAGTAGGTTCGATGGCGTGGAGGTCCTAGGTGCGAGATTAGACTTCGGGATCCTCATGGATGGATTAAGACGACTGATAGACTCGATGAGATCTGGGAAGTATGAGAAAGTTCTGGACCACTATAATATTGAGCTGATTAGGGGTAAGGCCTCATTCAAGTCTCAGGAAGTCATAGTAGTTGAGAATGATGGCAGGATTGAGGAGCTGAGCGGGAAAGTCTTTCTCCTTGCCACGGGATCATCGCCACTTATCCCTAGAATAGAAGGATTAACAGACATCCCATACCTCACCACAGATAATATCTGGAATCTCAAGGAGCTGCCCGACTCCTTACTAGTTATTGGTGGAGGCTCAGTAGGATTAGAGCTGGGTCAGGCATTCTCAAGGCTTGGATGCAATGTAACTATTGTGGAGGCGTTGGGTAGAGTTCTTGCTGTAGCTGAACCTGAAATATCTGAAATGCTTGGTAATGTTCTTAGAAATGAGGGTGTCAGGATACTGACTAAATCGAGGGTGTCGAGGTTGAGAAGGAAAGATGAATCTGTAGAAGCAGAGGTTATATCCCATAAAGGTGTGGAAACAATGACATTCGATAAGGTCTTGGTCGCTGTTGGTAGACTTCCAAATACCTCTGGTCTCGGTTTAGAGAAACTTGGGGTGGAATTGGATGGACGTGGTTTTGTAAAGGTTGATGAATTCATGAGGACTAGTAACCCTAGGATTTATGCGGCTGGAGATGTTATATCCAAGAGGTTTATGTTGGAGACATTATCGGCCAGGGAGGGTGTGGTGGCCGCAGAGAACATGGCAGGCCGTAAAATCAGGATGGACTACTCTGCGGTTCCTACCGTAACGTTTACCGAGCCTCAGGCGGCTTGGGTCGGACTAACCGAGGAGGAGGTTATGAAGAAATATAGGGCCTGTGCATGCAGGGTCATCAAATTCACCGATGTCCCGAAAGCCTTGCTAACAGGATACACAGATGGGGTTCTCAAGATAGTGATAGAACCCAAAACACATAGAATCCTAGGGGTCCACATACTCTCACATAATGCCGCAGAATACGTTGTGGCGGCAGCGCATCTGATAAGGACCGGCCAGACAATCGAGGGTCTACTCGACACGATTCACGTATTTCCAACATTGGCGGAGGCCATGAAGCTTGCGGCAATAGCCTTTAAGCGCCCTATTAAGGCCATGCCATGCTGTATGGAGTAGTTGATAACACATAAATAATAGGGTAAATATGACAGCGTTATGAGTGAGCCGCAGGAGATACACATGGTCCTCCTATCAAATGAGCCTGAAAGAGTTTACCCAGCCTTCATGCTCGCCCTAGGAGCAGTCGCCATGAACGCCAAGGTGAATATTTACTGTGCCATGAAGGGCCTTGATGTTATAAAGAAGGGGGCGGCTGAGAAGATCCAGCTGCCAGGTGCTCCACCCCTGAGCCAACTCATAAGAGATGCAATATCAAGTGGTGTAAGGATTTGTGCGTGTGCACCATCTAAGGATATGCTTAAGCAGATGGGTGTTACCGAGGAGACCGTGGAGGAAGGTGTTGAGTTGGAGGATGTAGTCGTCTTTCTGAGAAGCGCCTTGCCGGCGGCCAAGAAGGGAGGGCTAGTCTTCTTCGTGTAGCGAGGTGGTGCGTTTTCATGGAGAAGAAGGTGAAGATAATCCTTGCTGAGGGGTCTGAGGAGTTAGCC
>CAZHEC010000043.1:0-9290 GCA_964531465.1 uncultured Nitrososphaeria archaeon
CCGTGGAGATACTCCTAAGAAACATGAGGGTGAGGAGAGGCATGACGAGACCCGTCCACCTGATGCACGCCCACACAGCCTACATCACCACAGCCCGTAAGGCCTATAGGGAGTCTAATACCTGACTCATCCCAGGGGTGCTTGGATATGAGGTATCTAGCATTCTTTGCATCTATCGGTCTAGCCATACTCTCACCCCTATCCTACGCCCTCCTCCAGAACACGATACCATGGCATGTCAGAGCCATCCTAAGCTGGATTCTGTTGGCGGCCTCAATAATCGTGATAACTTTCGTGGCTGATGGAGGGTGATTACTGGCTCAGATACCCCAAGGGGCGGTCATCCCACAGGGGTCGGGGCAGGCTCTCATCACTGCCGCCAACACTACTCAAGTAATGCCTCTTTAGCTTTTGCCTCCCTCAGGGACTCAACCAGCTCCGTGATTGCTTCTGCAGCCTCCTCGGCATGCTGGAAGGGATATTGTTCTGGTTTGAGGAACTTGAGGTGGATGAAGTAGCATCTTGCATGGTTTGCTGCGGCTATTGCGTAGTCTCTAACCCTGTCCTGATGTTCCTGGACTTTCTCAACCTCTTCAATCTCCCTATATCTTCTATACTTCTCCTCCGCCTTGAGGTCCTTGACCCTTCTCTGGATTATGTCTTCGGGTCTATACTCGAGGAAGACTATTGCATCTGGGTTGATTAGGTCGACGACTCTGCATGGGAGGCCCGGGTAGTATCCTAGGTTGGTCTTGACTACTGCGTGGGTGTCTATCAGGAGGTCTCCCTCCATCCTTGAGATGCGTTCCGCAACCCTCTCCTGGATAACACGGTAATCATGAAGACCAATCTTCTTCCTCATCTCATCACGATTAGCAATCCTGAAATACTTGACAGCCTGCTCAAACATCAGGTCTCCGAAGTTTACGAGTCTGAGGTTCTCAACCTTCTCAAGAACTTTGTTGAGAACAGTTGTTTTACCTGCACCTGGAACAGCCACAACAATAACCCTAACCATGACGGGATAATATGGGTGGCTCGATAACTTAAGTATATGCTCGCTATATCTCCATCTGCCTCTCGACCTTCTGCTTAAGGGCCTTGTATTCCTCGTCGGTTAGCTCCCCGACCCTGTATCTTAACTCTATCTTCTCCAGCTCCTTCTTCAGCTTCTTGTGGAGCTCGAGCAGGTCCTTGAGGCTCTCGAGCATCTCATCCATGTCCGAGACTATCATGTCTACGTCCTCTTGGCTTAGCCCCATGGAGACCCCCTCATTTGCTATCTTATCCCTGAAGCTCCTTATCTTGGACTCGTATTCGGGGAGGTCGGCGAGCTTCACATCGAATGCATTGTGTAGTATGTTGAGGCGTGGCTTAAGCCTGCTGAGCTCACGGTCTATCTCAAGTTTCCTGGTAATGTATTGACGGTCTGGGACCTCCCCAACCTCATGCCTAATCTTCAGCTGCTCAAGCTCCGCCGAGAGCTCGGCGATTCTCTCCTCCAGACTCTTAATCATCTCAAGCCTCTTCTCATTAACGGCCTGGATCCTCTGCCTATACTCCCTGTAAACGTCTATGAAGACCTCTGGCGAGGCTTCATGGTTCAGGAACAACTCGATTAACTTATTTCTCCAATTGTATACGTTTGCAAGCTGCTCAACTATCTTCCTCTCCTCTGATGCCTCACCTGGTGGAACCTTCATCTCCCTCTCTTCCTCTGTTTTCATGGCCTCCTCGGCACGCTCCTCCACTTCCTTCCCCTTCTCTTCCTCGCTACTTCCTCCCTCGAGGGGTTTCCCACAGAACTTACAGAACGCCGCCTTGTTGGTTAACATGCCGCAGTGCGGGCAGACAACCTTCTCGCTCCACATCTGCCACTTACCGTCTCAGAGGGCTTAGGCTCTCTAAATAAAACTTTTCCAACCTGCTGGAAGCCATGAGCTTGGGATATGCCTTCCAAACCCTCCGAGGTATTATTCCCGCCAGGTCCACGGAGCCTTCGCACCAAAACCATATTAGTTGGGTCTCAGGGCATATTGATGGGTGGTCAGGCTGCCTCCCAACGAACTCTCACTCGCCCCAATTCATAGGCTGATTAAGAAGGCTGGGGCCGCTAGGGCAAGCGAGGATGCGGCTGAGGAGCTTAGGAGGATCCTGGAGGACATAGGTATAGCCATTGCACGCGAGGCCATAAGCTTGGCTCAGTATGCTGGTAGAAGAACGGTGAAGCGTGAGGACATAGAGCGTGCTGCACGCTCACTCCTAAGAAGCTATTATGCCCAATAGACGTTGCGTGGCTCCCAGCCTGAATAAAAGCCTTAGACTAGGTGGTTAAATCAAAGTTTATATTTGCCTCAAGCCCCCCACATATCAGGCTATAAAGAAGGTGTATGGGAGGTGGCGTATATGGCTCAGATGGGTGGGCAGCCTGTAATTATCCTGAAGGAGGGAACCCAGAGAACCCGTGGCAGGGCTGCCCAGAAGAACAACATCGCCGCAGCCAAGATAATCGCAGAGATGGTTAAGACAACCCTCGGGCCACGGGGCATGGACAAGATACTCGTGGACAGCATAGGCGACGTAGTGGTTACCAACGATGGTGCGACCATACTGGATAAGATGGATGTGGAGCATCCTGCAGCCAAGATGATTATCGAGGTTGCGAAGAGCCAGGATGACACGGTTGGTGATGGAACTACAACAGCAGTAATCCTCGCCGGCGAGCTGCTGAAGAGGGCTGAGGAGCTCATCGAGCAGAAGATTCACCCGAGCACGGTCATCACGGGATACAGGAGAGCCCTCGAGATAGCCGTGGAGAACATTGGTAAGATTGCTAGACCCGTCAAGCTCGAGGATAGGGAGACCCTCAAGAAGATCGTCCTAACATCTCTTGGAAGTAAGAGCCTCGGGTTCGCTACAGACCACCTCGCAGACCTCGCAATAGACGCTGTCCTCAGGATTGTCGAGAAGAGGGATGACAGGCTCGTGGCAGACAAGGACTACATCCAGATAGTTAAGAAGATTGGGAAGAGCCTGCTTGAGAGCCAGCTTGTCAAGGGAGTGGTAGTAGATAAGGAGGTTGTCCACGCCGCCATGCCCAAGCGTGTCAGGAACGCCAGGATAGCCCTCATCAACGCCCCATTCGAGATAGAGAAGACCGAGTTCAGCGCTGAGATACGTATCAGGGACCCGCTCAAGATTAAGGAGTTCCTCGACGAGGAGGCCGAGATACTCAAGGGCATGGTGGATAAGGTGGCCTCGGTTGGAGCCAACGTGGTCTTCTGCCAGAAGGGAATCGACGACATGGCCCAGTTCTTCTTAGCCAAGGCCGGGATACTCGCTGTCAGGAGGGTTAAGCAATCCGACATGGAGAAGCTGGCGAGGGCCACGGGAGCCAGGATAGTAACCAACTTCGAGGACCTATCCGAGAAGGACCTGGGTAAGGCGGGGCTGGTGGAGGAGAGGAAGATAGGCGAGGATAAGATGGTCTTCGTGGAGGAGTGCGAGAACCCCAAGGCGGTCTCGGTGCTGCTCAGGGCAGGTCGAGAGAGGCAGCTGGACGAGGCCGAGAGAGCCCGAAACGACGCAATCATGAACCTAAGCTCCCTCATCGACAACCTCAAATTCGTCCCAGGCGGAGGCGCAACAGAGATGGCTCTAGCATCGATAATAAGGAGGGAGGCCCAGAAGTATCCAGGGAGGGAGCAGCTGGCCATGCTGGCGTTCGCCGACACCCTCGAGATGATTCCCAGAACCCTGGCCGAGAACGCAGGCCTCGAACCCGTGGAGATACTCACCGAGCTTAGGGCCAAGCACGAGAAGGGAGAGCACAGCTATGGAATCGAGGTCTTCTCTGGCAAGATACAAGACATGTTCAACGCAGGCGTCATCGAGCCGATTAAAGTGAAGGAGAATGCGTTGAAGAGTAGCTTCGAGGCGGCGGCAATGATACTGAGGATAGACGATGTAATCGCAGCCGCCAGGAAGAAGACTGGTGAGGGTAAGAAGGGTGGAGGAGGAGAAGAAGAGGAGGAGACCCCCTCCTTCGACTAAACACCCCCACATATTTTCTTGAAGGTATCAAGATTCCTCCTGATAACAACCTTAACAGAGGGAACGGTCTCCATATCCATTATCTCGCCGAGGCCGAGCCACCTATACTCCAGGACCTCTCTTGAGGGTCTTACATCGAGGCTCAGGGGCCGGGCAACATACTCGATTATTACGTAGTGGTATCTTATCCTGCCCCAGCTATCCCTGAATATGCTGTCATATATGTCTATGAGCTTGGGCTCGCTTATCCTTATCCCGACCTCCTCTTCCACCTCCCGTCTAACAGCCTCGACCGAGGTCTCGCCCAGCTCTATGGCTCCGCCTGGTATGCTCCATTCGCCTGCCCCTGGGTCATGGGCACGCCTAACCATCAGGATTCTCCCATCTTCTCTGACTATGAAGGCTCCGACAGCCGCTATGGGTCTCTCGGGATACTCCCTCCCCACGCCTGCTCACCTTAAGGCTTTTAGCTCCACCTTAAGCCCCCTGCTCTCCATTTCCTGGGCAAGCCTCCCCCCAAACCTCCTCAAGACCCTTGACTTAGCCTCTAAGACTATCACCTCCCTGTAGCCCCTCCCCTCAACCTGCCTGACGGCGAGCTCGACCAGCTCATTCAGGTTCTCCTCTATCAGGGACTTGGGATGATTTGTCTGAGAGAAGGGGTATGTGTAGCGTAGCTCTAGGGGGACCAGCCCGTAGGGGGTTCCGTAGAGAGCCGCCTCGAAGCCTTCTCCCAAGGCCTCTGCTAGCTTGCTCCAGGAGACCTTCATGGTTGCGGGTATGAGGACGAGCCTCTCCCCCTCCCGGGGCTTTGAGAAGAGTTCCATGAGTCTTCTCCTAGCCCTCCTAACCCTAGGTCTACCCAGGCTAACCTCGTCATAGAGGTTCACGCCCCTTCTGGCCGAGAGAGGTGTATGCCGCTCCATCAGGTCCAGAATATCCTCATCACCCATAATCTCGAGAAAGCCCTGGTAGAGGCTTGGATGACTCCTAGCCCTCTGCTCTAGAAGCTCCATGAGCCTCCCGTCCCTTATGGCCTGCCTAATCTCCCTGACCTCACGGAAGCAGACATAGAGGTTATGCATGGCTATCAGCCGTGTCCTCACGTCTCCCGGAAGCTCCTTAAGCTCCCTCAAGTCAGTCTTGGAGCAGATAGGACACTCACATGGAAGATAGTCCATCATCTCTATCCTGAGTGTTCCGGAGGAGGTCATGTATCTCCCATCCTTGGCGTAGAGGTAATAGGCTGCGGAGTCGAATAAGTCCGCCCCCAAGGCTACTGCAAATGCGAACATGGAGGGGTGGCCTGCCCCGAAGAGGTGGAGGGGCTTCCCAGGACCGATAGCCTTCCTGGCCGTGAAGAGCATCCTGAAGAGCTTGTCATACCTGTATCCCTCCATCAACGGCGTGGGGCTCCCCAGGGCGTAGAGGTCAAAGCCCATCTCTTCCTCCCTCCTAACACACATCTCGATTAGGTCAAGGTGGGTTCCACCCTGTATCGGGGCAGCCCAGAGAGCCCTCCTCCGCCCACGCTCCTCGAGGGTCTTCACGGTCTCCTCCAGGTTCCTAAGAGTCTGCTCAACGGTCTCAAGGGCCTCCTCCCTGCCCAGAAGCCCAGTCGGAACATCCAGGGGCACGGCTATGTCGCTTCCCATCTCCTCCTCTAGCGCCGCAACCTCGGCAGGGCTGGCCTCCACGCCTCCATACTCCAGGACCTGGTATCCCCCGCTATCTGTCATGACAGCTCCATCATATCCTAGGATTCCGTGGACTCCTTCCCTCAGGGCACGCTCCTTAAGCCTCCTCAGGATTATGTAGGCGTTGGTTATCACTATCTCGGCTCCCAGCCTCTCCCTCATCCAAGAGGCGGGTATCTCCTGGCTGACAGGATTAATCACGGGCAGGTAGGCAGGGGTCTCCACCCACCCCGAGGGCGTCCTAAGCCTCCCAACCCTCCCCAACAGGTCCTCGGCCTGAACCCTGAACACCATCCCAGCAAGCCACGCTACCAGATAGCTAACAAATATTCCGCCAGGGGTCAACAGAGATAACCTATATAGGCCTATAGGGTCTATGGGGCTGGGGAATGGAGCTGGAGACCGAGGTCATCTACGAGCCTGGGCTAGAGGACTTCAAGGCTCCTGGAGCCGTGCTTATAGAGGGGCTACCAGGAGTAGGCCTGGTGGCTAAAACAGCGGTAGCTTACTTGCTCGAGACCCTGGGTGGCAGGAGGGTCTGCCGGTTCTACTCTCCCTACTTCCCCACGATAGGGTATGTGAGGGAGGGGAGGTTCATCCTAAGCTTCGCAGACCTCTACTATGTGGAGCGCCCCAGACCCCTCCTAATCCTGTATGGAAACGCCCAGCCATCCTCCTATTATGGTCAGCACGACTTCTGCGAGAAGATACTCGACGTCTCGGTGGGGATGGGCGTGGAGTTCGTCCTCACTTTGGGAGGCTATGGGAAGGAGAGCGTCTCGGAGGAGCGGACAATATACCTCTCATCTACTAGGCCTGAAACAATCAAGAAGGCCCTGGAGGTCATAGAGGCCGAGGCATACGACGGCCAGATAATCGGGGCGGCAGGCCTGCTCATAACCATGGCGGATGAGAGGGGGCTGGACAACCTCTCGATGCTGGTGGAGGCTGGTGAGCAGGCACCTGACTTCCAATCAGCTCGGAGCGCCGTTAGGGCGGTCTCCAGGTTCCTCGGGCTAGGGGTGGAGACACCCGACATCTACGGCATCTCCAAGGCATATAACTCGGCTGTCCAGAGGCTTGAGCAGTAGGGGGCTGATGCTTGGGTAGGGCGGAGACCAGGCTACGTGGAATCCATCTCGAAAACTTCTTCGGGACCCCAGAGGTAGGCCTCTTCGCCCTGCCTACCGAGGAGATATGTATAGTCCCGCCCCAGCTCAAGCCCAGGCAGAAGAAGCTGATAGCCGAGGCACTCGGCGTCGAGATAGTGGCCACTACGCTGGCCGGCTCTTTCCTCATCTCGCCTCTGGCGGCTGGGAACAGCAATGGCCTCATAGTCTCCGTCATGGCCTTGGAAGAGGAGGTGGACGCTGTGAGGAGGGTTGTCCCAGACCTCAACGTACACATACTCAGAAGCAAGTATACCGCTGTGGGAAACCTGATACTCGCTAACGATAAGGCGGCCTTGGTCAGCCCCCTATTGAGGAGAAGGGAGGCGGAGGAGATAGAAGACATCCTTGGCGTAGAGGTGGTGGTGGACAGGATAGCGGGCAGACCATACGTCGGCTCACTCGCAGTCATAACCAACCAAGGAGGACTAATACACACAGATGCATCGGAGGAAGAGGAGAAGAGGCTAAGCGAGCTATTCAAGGTAGAGATATATCCAGGAACAGTGAACGACGGGGTCCCATTCGTGAGAAGCGGAATAATAGCCAATACGAAAGGTGCGATAATAGGCTCCCTCACCACAGGCCCAGAGCTAATGAATATCTCGAGGGCCCTCGGGGTTTAGAGGAAGAGCTGGACGTGGAGGATTCCTCCAACCCTTATTGCAGCCTTCTCCACGGCCATACCCCTACTTATCGCATAGGACACCACCCTATCACCTAGGAGGTTGACTATTGTGGCCTGGTTCAGGTATTTGTCAAGCTCATCCCCCTCTATCAGGACCCCTCCATAGAACGACCTACTAACCTCGATGGTTGCGCCAGACTCCAACTTAATCCTCTTACCTAGAAGCTCCTCGTCGCAGGCTGCTACAACCGTCTCACCTGTAGGCGAGTGATGGACCTTGACCCAGACCTTCCCCAAACCCCTTCACTCAGGTTAAGGAGAACCCTCAAGCCATAATAATCTTTAGCCCTAAGCGGATTTAAATTAGGGGGAGTATAACCTTGAGTAGTTATGGGGTGGGTGTTTGAGGAGTAGGGAGAGGCTGATGAGGCATGAGGCCCTCATGAACCGTATAGCGGGGGAGATAATCCTCTCGGAGTCTCCTGGAAACGTTATGAGGAAGTGGAGAACACTCTTCGAGCTTAGCCAGAGCGAGGTGGCCAGGCTTATGGGAGTCTCGCCCCCAGTCCTAAGCGACTACGAGAACAGCCGACGCCGCTCACCTGGAACACTCTTCGTTAAGAGGTTCGTCAAGGCCCTGATAGATGCCGACCTGGCCAGGGGAGGCCTCCACGTCAAGCGGTATACAGCCCTACAAAGAGACTTAAGCGGGGCCGTAATAGACATGATGGAGTTCGAGTCTCCTAAAACCGCCGCAGAGGTTGCAGACGCCCTAGACGCCGTTATCCTTGCGGGTGAGATGTGGGCCGACACACCCCTCTACGGATACACGGTGATAGACAGCATCAAGGCCATTAAGATGCTGGACGCCCTCGACTTCCTCTACCTATTCGGGAGAAACCCAATGAGGACCATAATCTTCACGAAGGTTAGCAGGGGTAGGAGCCCCATGGTCGCCGCCAGACTCTACCCAATAAAACCCAAGATGATAGTCATACATGGACCTAGAAGCCCCGATAAGGTGGATGAGCTGGCAATAGAGCTGGCCGAGCTAGAGTCAATATGTTTTGCACTCTCAGCTCTCAGAAATGAGAACGAGATTGTTGGAAGGCTTAGAAACCTTACGAGGGAAATTTAGGGATAATTTTTAGGGGGAAGACTATGAGGCGTGTAAAGGATATTGTCCTGAGGTCCGGGATGAGTGTGAGAGAACTAATAGAGCAGTTTGGGGATTCGGGGGGCTTTGTTGCAAGATATCTGGGTCAGGCCGCAAGGATACTCGGGGAGATGGTCAGAGACCCCGAGTGCATTAGGTTTCTATCCTTTGTCGGCGCACCTGTCTCCACCGGCCTGAGGGGGGTCTTGGCCGAGATTGTGAGGAGAGGGTTCTTCCACGTAATAATAACTACCTGCGGCGCCCTAGACCATGATATAGCCCGCTCCTTGGGAGATTACCTTGAGGGAGACTTCCAGATGGATGATGAGGAGCTTAGGGCGAAGGGCTACCATAGGGTTGGAAGCATCCTAATCCCCCTCGACTCCTATGGCCCAGCAATCGAGAGGTTTGTTCAAGAGGTCTTGGAGGACGCCTACTCGAGGGGTGTGAGGGAGGTTGGAAGCGTGGAGGTCTCCAGGATGCTTGGAGAGAGGCTCAACGACGAGAACAGCATCCTCTACTGGGCTGCCAGGAGAGACGTGGAGGTCTACGTGCCCGGGATAATGGATGGAGCGGTGGGAACGCAG
>CAZHEC010000044.1:0-8905 GCA_964531465.1 uncultured Nitrososphaeria archaeon
CCAACGAGGTAGACCCAACCCTAAACTTCACGCTAGTAGGAACCGAGAGGCTGTGGAAGGTCCAGGAACGCTTCAACCTATGGAAGGCCAGGATAACGGGCAACACATGGAAGGACTGGTATAGCGCATGGTTCCTGGTCTACGAGCTGCCGACGCCTGACGACGAATACCAGGTAGAGGTTGGAGCAAACGGGGTCAAGGGAGTCCTACCTATACCGCTGCCAGTAACCTTCGTCAAGCTGGGAGCCTTCGCCAAGGGAGGAGAACCACTCGAGGGCGCCAGGATAGAGCAGTGGATCCTCCACATGGATGACGCCAACAAGGTCAAGATAAGCGACGAGGACGAGGGCATGGACACACTCTGGGTATGGGACAGCGTCTCCACACCATACCAGGTAGACGTAGAATGGATGTGGGACAAGAAGCTCCGTGAGACCGACCCACAGATCTACGAGGAGCAGAGATGGGACAGGATCTGGATAAGGTTCGACCTACACGGAGTAACAGAGGAGGTCTGCATCGTAGGGCCGATCTCAGCCCTAGGAGTCAACCTAACCAACACCCTCAGGGACACGAGGGTCGCAACAGCCCCATGCGCCGACGGCCAGCTAGAGGTCTGGCTCCACTACGTAGGCCACAACGAGACCGAGGGAACCATAACCTACACGGTCGAGCTTAGATTCAACGGAGACCTCCTAGCAGCGGAAACCACGACATTCGACCTAGACTCGGTGGGAGCCGTAACCCTCGGCGGAATAACAGTGGAGATAGACCCGCAGGACTGGTCCGAGGACCCAGGACACTGGGCGGTCGCAAACGTTGACGTCTCAGGAGAATACGTCCTACTAGCTCCAACCGACGTGATAACAGACTCGAACGTCATCTACGTCCAGGTGCCTCCATCGCCCGCCAAGCTAATCCTAAGAGACGTGGTGGGAAGCATAGACGTAGCCATAACCGCAGACTACATCTACCCGCTCCTAGACAAGCCCGAGCTCGACCAGAACATTGAGTGCGAATCCTGCAAGCCAGCTGACCGCAGGCCATCCGAGTTCGAGGCCCTAGCCCTAGTCGACGACCCATGGCCGGCTCCAGACGGGGTCCTAAGCTACGGAACATGGGAGACCGAGGAGGACGGATACATAGACAGCCTCAAGGACCTAGGGCCAGACGACCCACGCTACGGCTCACTCGTCCTGCCCATAAGCAGCTGGCTACGAGACCTTCCACGACTGGCATACAGCAACCGAGGACATATTCCACTACCAGTGGAACATAGTCTGGGAGAGCGCGGTGGTCTACAGCGACAACGTGATACTGGACAAGGAGGGATATGAGGCAGGCGTCAGCGAGGTCTACAACGCCAGGTTCATCATGGCCCTAAGCAACAGCACGGAGGCACCGCTGGCCGGCCTAACAGTCAAGCTATGGTACCCGAACGTGACGATCTGGTGGGATGAAGGGCTCTGGTACACGGTGCCGAGCAAGCCTGGAGACCTGGAGACCGACGTACCCGACCTACCGCTCTACCTGAGCGAGGACGAGGTCTGGGCCGACGGAACCCTCAGCTCGGAGCTCGTGCCCGGGCCAAGGTTCATGAAC
Source organism: uncultured Nitrososphaeria archaeon (assembly GCA_964531465.1). Taxonomy (GTDB): domain Archaea; phylum Thermoproteota; class Nitrososphaeria_A; order Caldarchaeales; family Wolframiiraptoraceae; genus Benthortus. The sequence continues at coordinate 1,603 of CAZHEC010000044.1, forward strand.
ACCACCTGGAAGTACGAGGTGGTGGCTACACACGATGACATAGACTGGCTTGACAACCTAGTCGCCACCCAGTTCGTCCTCAACAACGAGACCTTCGGGGACGACGGCCTAAGAGTCAGGACAACCTCGGCGATAGACGTCCCATTCATGCTCAACGCCGCGAGGTGGATAGTCTTCTCGGTGACGACGTGGAGGGATGAGGGAGGAATACCGACGGCCTACCCGGTAACCGACTACCTGGTCAAGTACGTGGTCAAGGAGCCGTACCCAGGCGGAGAGGACGGGGTCGAGATAATAGCGGCCGAGGGCGAGGCCACGACCGACGCCGAGGGCAAGGTCCTCCTAGAGAGCAGCACAACCGACCCGACCAAGGTCTTCTGGGCAGGAATGATCATCAGGTACAGGGTCGAGCCGCCGGCCTACACAGCAGACTATGCAGCAGACTTCTGGAAGACATGGCTGGAGGGCAAGGAGGCCGACATAATAGATAGGAGCGGAGAGTACGTGCCTCCAGCCGAGCCGCCCAAGATGACAGGCGCCTACTACCCAGACGAGGAGCCAACACACTGGGCTATAGAGGAGATATCCACCAGGTGGATACCGCATCCAGAGGGACTGCTCTGCGACGGCCTCTGCGTCCACGAGTTCCGCAGCAAGCCATACATAGTCTGGGTAACCTACACCGCAGTAACCGTCAGGGCAACAGACTTCAACGGCAGGCCGCTTGAGGGAGCCCTGGTCCAGCTATGGGACAAGGGCAGCGGAAAGCTGGCCGCATGGCACTACACTGCGGGCAAGGAGTGGACCGCCAGGCCAATAGACCTGGAGAGCTTCATGGTCTGGCACGGACTAGACCCAGAGACAGGCGAGGTCAGGATACCGCTCCAGAGCGAGCCTAGGACCTTCGGAGGCCCAGGCTTCACAGGAGTCATGAACGTGAGCGTAGGCCCAGTATCCTACGACACCACCACAGACCCGGACGACAGCATAGACTTCTTCAGCTTCAGGAACGTGCCAGACAAGCCTGAGACAAGCTTCGTAACCTACATAGTCAGGACCTACTGGCTAAGCGATGACAGGAACCCAGGCGACGCCACGGGAGACCTGAAGGCCGTCTGGCCATTCATCCAGAGCCAGGCCAAGAAGGTCTACGACAGCGAGGAGGATGAGCCGGTCCACAAGCTCCTACTACCACGCTGGATAGCAGGCGCCAGGTTCGGGTTCCCAGAGTCCCTCGACATACCGGAGCTCATAGCGCCGCCAGGAGCCCTGGTCAGGGAGCACCGCGACGTCCAGGCAGCCGTCTTCGACCTCAGGATGAGGTTCAGCTACGACGGTAAGCCGCTAGGAGAGTTCGCAGGAGACCTGGAGGTCAAGTTCATCAAGGCCTTCAGCGAGCTCACATTCAAGGGCAAGGACGTAATCGACATCAAGAGGCTGCCACGCGGAACCTACACGGTGATAGCATACTGGAAGGGAGTCGAGGTAGCGAGGAGAACCATAGACCTAAGCGAGGTCAACGTAGGAACCGTCACAGCAGACATACCGCTGGCCATGACCGACGTAAGCTTCAAGGTCGTGGACATGCTAGGTAGGCCGCTGGTAGACGCAACAGTCGACGTAGCCCCAGAGACCTATGGAAGCTTCAGCAACGTCGGAGGAATAATAACCATCAGGGCCATAGTGACCACCCAGGCATACGAGTTCAGGATAAGCTGGAGGTCGCCTGACTACGGAACCGAGGCAAGCGTAACAATAGCCGACACACCTGCAGGCCTCGCGGCTAGGAGGGAGATCGAGCTACCTGTCGGAGACGTGACCGTGGCCGTGGTGGACCTCAAGGGCGAGCCGATAAGCGGGGCCGAGGTCAGCTTCGGAGGAATAGCCAAGACAACCGACGCAGAGGGCAAGGCCCTCTTCGAGCAGGTGCCGCTTGAGAGCGACGGAGCAGGAATAAGCTACGACATACAGGTGAAGCGTGAGGGCTTCACGGCCTTCAGCGGAGCCGAGACCGTCAGCCGCAGCAAGACAACCATAACCGTGGTCGGAGAGCTCTTCACCCTGAGGGTCAGGGTGGTCGGAGCAGCCGGCCAGGGACTACCCTTCGCCAAGGTCGTGGTCAAGAGGGCTGGAGCAGAGATAGGAACCTTCACAACCGACGAGGGCGGGTTCCTGGAGGTGCCTAAGCTGGCCCTAAGCGACTACGAGGTCGAGGCAGAGTGGAAGGGCTTCAGAGGAACAGCAACCGTAACCAAGGACGACCTAAGGGCAGGTAGGGCAGTCGAGATAAGCCTGCCGCCATACATAGACCTAGCAGGAATACCGCTAACCTTCGCAACATTCCTGGCCCTGATCATCGGACTAATACTGCTCGTCATCGTCCTAGTCGTCATCCTCAGCGAATACATCCGCTGGCGTGGACGCAGACTCGGCATCTACCCGCCGCCACCAGCCAAGAAATAAGACACCCAACAACCCCCATTTTATTCCCCCTCACATTTTTCTGGAACAAACCCTCCACGAGAACGTAATCTATCTCTAGGAAGATTTTTCAGGCAGGTTAGGGTCATCTAGCGTGGGGTCTCCGCTTGGATGAGGGGGAGTTCGAGAGATGGATGAGGAGCGCCGAGGCAACCCTTTCATCTGCTCGGAGAGATGCGGAGGGAGGAGACTACGGCTGGGCATGCTTCAAGGCTCATCAAGCAGCCGAGAAGGCCCTGAAGGCCCTGCTATGGGGCTCCGGCAACCCCACCTATGGCCACAGCCTGAAGAGGCTCTACGAGGCCGCGTCCAAGCTCTTTGGGAGCGAGGAGGGGATCCTTGAGGAAGCCATGAGGCTCGACAAATACTACACGGCCACCAGGTATCCGGATGTCTGGGAGAGCGGCATCCCGGAGGAATACTTCTCCAGGAGGGAGGCGGAGGAGGCCGTGGAGAGGGCTGGCAGGATCATAGGGTGGGTGAGGGAGAGGTGGAGGTCGCTGAGAGGAGGCTGAGGATGAGGGAGGAGGCCATAGCAAGGGCCAGGCGGTACGTGGAGGAGGCGGCCTCAAGGCTCGGGCCCCTCACGGCCATACTGGTCGGCTCCTACGCCAGGGGGGACTTCAACAGGTGGAGCGACGTGGACGTCCTGATAGTCTCGCCCAGGCTCCCGGAGAACCCCCTACGGAGGCTCGACCTCCTCCAAGACCCACGCCACCCAGAGATAGAGCCCATCCCCATAACACCTAGGGAATACAGGCGGCAGCTAAGCCTCGGCACGCCCCTGATACGTGAGGCCATGGAGAAGGGCGTGGTCCTGAGGGACGACCTGAGGCTGGTCTCCAGGAGATGAGCAGCTTATCTAAATATGTGGACCCTCATCCACCGGCTCTAGAGCCTACTCCCTGAGGATGGGCCTTAGCTCCACCCCAAGCCTCTCGGCAGCCCTCCACGCACCCCTCTCTATGAAGCCTCCGAGGAGGACGAGCCTGGGCCTAACGCCCCTCAGCCTCTCGTAGAGCCTACCAACCCTCCCAAGCTCCGCCACGTCGCCTGCACCTACCCTAGACTTGACCTCGACGAGTATGTGGACGCCGTCCCTGACCAGCAGGTCCACCTCCACCTCGCCTGGATAACCATACACGAGGCCCTCCTCGTCCCTCAGCCTAAGCCTCTCCACCTTGCCTGCCCCAAGGGCCTCCTCCACCACATACCGCATCCCCTCCCTGAACCCTGTCTCGGAGAGGACCCCGAACCTATGGCTAACAACCATCAAGACCCTCCTAGTCTCCCTCATCTCCTCCTCGAGCCTCGTCTGACGCTCCTCAAGCCCCAGCATCCTCTCCTCAAGCTCTGTCTGACGCTCCTCCAGTCTGGTCTGCCTCTCCTCCAGGTCGGTCATCCTCTCCTCAAGCTCCAGCATCCTCTCCTCGAGCTTCATCTGACGTTCCTCGAGCTTCATCTGCCTCTCCTCTAGCCTCCCCTGCCCCTCCCTAAGCTCCCTCAGCTCCTCGAGTATCTCCCTTAGGCCGAGGAGACCGGCCACAGCCAGCCTAAACTCCTCATCCTCCTCAAGAGCCCTGAGAAACCTCCTCTTCTCCTCCGAGCTGAGAGCCATCCCGCCAACAAACACCCAGAAACAATAAAATAAAAACACTCCCATAGAGAGACAGGCCGGGGTAGCCAAGCCAGGACCAAGGCGCGGGCCTTGAGCCCCTGCAGGAGAGCCCGTGGCCCCGCTGGGCCGCGCGGGTTCAAATCCCGCCCCCGGCGCATAATAGTCCCTCGGCTAATTCTCCGCATGTTTGGCTTTTTTCCGTGGGTCTGCCCTAGGCTTCTCCCTATCTGGCTTCTTCCGGGTTAGGGTATCTTGGAGGGGTGGACATAGTCCGCCTCCCCTATCTTCTCATAGATGTTATCGTAGCTTACATGCTTCAACCTCTCGGTTATGCTGACAGCCGCGTGTAGACTGTCGAAGTATGTTAGCTCCCTATGTCTCTGCCTTAGCCTGTATGCCTCGGCATGATGTATTGGTTTGGGCGGAACCACCCCTATTCTCCTATACTCTAAAAATGCTGATATAGCCTGATAGAGGGCATAAACATCGCTGACTAGTATCTTACCGGATTTTATGATGAGGTCAAGCTCTAGAAGCGAGTAGGGTGATAGGAGAAGCTTCCCATCAAGCCTGTCGACGAGCTCTAAGACCTCACTATGATGCCTATCTTTAGCCGAGATTACTGCGAGGAGTATGTCGGTCTCTATTAGGAACATGCATTTTCAGCTTTCTCCGAGGAATTCCCTCTCAGCAGCCTTCCTCAGGGCCCTAATCTCCTTCTCGACATCCCCCGTCCCCCTCATAACCAGTTCCTTGATGACGTCTAATGGGTCTGGGACAGGCTCCAATATCACTCTATTACCCTCAACCCTAATCCTAACCAGGCTCTTCATCCCAAGCCTCCTCCTAATCCGCATAGGTATGAGAACCCTCCCCTTCTCATCCATCCTCACGAGCTCTCCGCCCATTTCCCACGTAACTTAACAGCACCCCTTCCCACTAATAAGATTATCCCACATATGGGAACAAAATTAAGCTGCCCTGAACCCCTATAATACTCCCTGGATATTCCCAGAGTCCTACCCAGCAGGGAAACCTATTTCAGAGAGGGAACCCCATCCACGTAGGATGAGGTCAGCCACGCTCACAGCACTAATCCTGGCAGCCCTCCTCCTCACATCCCCAATATTGGGTGGGGAGCCGGGCAAGAGCTTTGAGACCGCTTTGGAGGTGGACCTCTCGGGCGGCCAGGCAGAGGTTGGGGGCAGCCTGGTCGGCGCCTTCGACGACAACCACTACTATAGGCTCGTGGGCGTGGGCAGCGGCCAGACCGTGAGGATAGAGGGTGAGTTAGTGGGGGTCGAGACAGGGAGGGGGACCGTGGCCCTCTACTCGCCCGATAGGGCTAGGCTGGCAGGGGTGGACCCCGTGGTCGGTAAAGGGGTCAGGAAGAGGGTCGAGCTAACCTTCACACCGGCCTACGAGCCGGAGCACCCCGAGCTAACCCTCTACCTCAGGATAGGCAAGTCCATGGGAGCCTTCAACTACAGCCTCAGGATAACCGTGGAGCCGCACTATGACGCAGGCTCGGGGAGAGACGCGGGAGCAACGAAGGACCACGCGGTCGAGGCGCCTATAGCTAGGATAGGTGAGCCGGCGTCCTTCACAGGCTACCTCACGGAGAGGGGCATGGGGAACGACTACCAGGACCTATACAGGATAAGGGCCGAGCTAGCCCAGGGAATGGCCCTAAAGGTGACGGTCGACCCGGAGCCAGGGCTGATGGTCTCAGCCATCCTCTACTCCGAGGACATGTTCAGGCTCAGGCACAACCAGAGCGAGTCGAGGGGCCAGCCCCTAACCATGACCATAACAGGGGACTGGAGCCCGGGGATAAACACATTCTACCTGGACGTGGAGAACCTTGGCGGAAACGGTGGGACGGGGAGCTACAAGGTCAAGGTAGAGGTCCTGGAGCCTGTCCAGGAGACCGCCACGACAGCCCAGCCTCCACCAGCGCCTATGCGGGAAGACATAATCAGGCTTGTCCTGATAGTGGTGGCCGTGGCCCTCGTCGCAGTAGCCATAGCGGTCCTGGTAATTAGGAGGCGGAGGGGCATAAGGGTCCTGGAGGAGGGGGGAGAATGGTGGGGGACGGGAGAGTGGGGAGCAGAGGAGTGGTGAAGCCCGGCCACAGATTCCTAGAGCATATGAGCGACGTATACGCCGAGGCATGGGGCAGGACCCTCGAGGAGGCATACAGGGAGGCGGCCCTAGCCCTCTACGAGACCCTGACAGACCCATCCAAGGTCGAGGCAAAGACTGAGAGGAGGGTCGAGGCCAGGGGAGAGGACCTCCAGGAACTCCTATACGACTGGCTCGAGAGGCTGATAATCCTCTTCGACACAGAGGGCTTCCTTGCAAGGGAGATAGAGGTCGAGGAGGTCGAGGAGACAGCCGAGGGATGGAGGCTCAAGGCAACCCTCAGAGGCGAGCCATACACCCCAGGAAAACACCCAAGCGGAACCCACGTCAAAGGCGTAACCTACCACCTAATGGAGGTAGAAGACGGAGACCCCAAGACCCTACGCTTCATACTAGACATCTAAAGATAGAGGTGATACATGGTCTTGAGAAAACTCATCCTAACACTTCTCATAATACTAATCCTATCAACACCCACAACAGTTCTAGCTCTCTCAAAGCCTAGATACCTAGACGAGAAGGCCCCGCCAGGATACTTAGTTATCCTAGAAGCTAACCTGTGGGTATATAGTCCGGGAAAAAGAGTTCTCTACGCGATTGATCTCGAGACCGGTGAGAAGCGAGAAGTTAAGGCTCCCCCTGACGGCATAGCTATAACGCTCCTAAAGGGAAGAATAGCTATACTCACAAGAAGTTCCCTCGAGGTCTACGAGCCATCACAAGCCATCTGGAAGACCCTAAACCTAAACTCGACGCCAGGCTGGATGGTTGTAGGAAGAGAAAATCTTTGGATAACCCTGCCCGAAGAGGGAGTAATCCTAGGTGTAGAGCAAGATAGTCTCAAACCCGTAAAGACGTACGAAGTAGATGTAATAGATTCTCCAAATAGTATAGCAGTCTCCAAAGGTATCTGGACAATAGGTAAAGATGGAAGAACCATCCACAAGATAGGTGATGGAGGGGGCGTCTTAAAATTTGAAGAACATATAACATCTATCCACCCCTACATGGATGGCGTGATAGTAACCCTATCTGATGACAGGCTTAGAGCAATATCCA
>CAZHEC010000045.1:0-8393 GCA_964531465.1 uncultured Nitrososphaeria archaeon
AAGGTTGTGTTGGCTCCGTATCAGGGCGATGCAGATAACCCCAAGGTTCTGAGAGAGCTTGTAGAGACCCTGAATACATTGCTTAGATTCTATGGGCTTAGGGCTGAGAGGCTTGTCGCAGACCTGCACCCCCTCTATGCAACGAGGCAGAAGGCCGAGAGGCTCTCGAGAAGCACGGAGACATCGCTAACCCTCATCCAGCACCATGTAGCCCACATGGCCTCCGCAATGCTCGAGCACTCGCACAGCCCGGAAGAGCCGGCTGTGGGGATAATCATGGATGGTGTGGGATATGGTTTTGATGGAGCGATATGGGGAGGAGAGATAATAACATGGGACCCAGCGGGAGGATTTAGAAGGGCTGGAAGACTTGAGTACCATGTAGCACCCGGAGGAGACCTGGCGGCGAGATACCCTGTCAGGATGTTAGCCTCAATCTTCACCAAATTCATGGACGAAGGAGAGATAACACGGGTTATGGTGAAGAGAGGGCTTATTGAGGGTCTTCCAGGAGGATTAGGAGAGCTTGAATCAGTGTTAAGCCAGGTCAGGCTAGGGAAGCCCTCTACATCAAGCACGGGAAGATTCCTAGACAGCGTATCCGCAATGCTTAGACTCTGCTTTGAGAGGACATATGAGGGCGAACCCGCAATAATACTGGAGGAGAACTCTATTGATGGGAAAGCTATATCTCAGCCGCCTGACCTGATAATCAGAAGGGACGGGGAAACAGTAATCCTAACCTCGAGGATTGTCGAGTATCTTCTGGAGAGGCTTGAGGAGAACTCTAAGAGGGACGTGGGGTATAGCGCCCAATACTTCCTGGGCCATGCTCTTGGGGAAGCTGCATCCGAACTCATGAGGAATATTGGGTCGAAGGTTCTATATGTCTCAGGTGGAGCCGCTGTTAATCAGATAATCCTTAAGGGTGTTATGGATGGGTCTGGAGTGGAGCCTAGGTTAAACCGTATGGTCCCGGCCAACGATGGTGGAATAGCAGCAGGCCAAGTGTATGCGGCGGCCTTAATGGATAGATTGGGTCAGCATCCAAGCTCTCTACGAATCTCCTCCAGCAGGGTCTCCAAGGACTCCTGAACCTCCTCCGACAACCCTTCACCATAGCCGAAATCCCCCCCTTCCACAGCATAAATGACCAAGGATGCCTTTAGAAGCCCGAGGGCATCGGCCATCCCCAGGACATCCCTAAGAGATAACCCATGACTCGAAAGTGCGGCATCCTCAACCAAATCCTTTGAAGAGTATTTACTAATCGTTCCAGGTCTTTCACCCCTCCTCGACGCATCAATTATTATTACGTGATCTGCATCCTTGACTAGTTCTATTATTTCTGTTAGGTCGTCTCCCACCGTGTAGACCTCGATACCCGGGCATAGCCTCCTCAGCTTCTCAACCAGCATAAACCCTATCCCGTCGTCCCGCCGCTCCCTTCTTCCCAGCCCTATGACTACTGTTCTCCCCATTTAGCCCGAGTCTATGTGGAGTTTGAGGAAATGCGTTGCACAAGATATGCATGGGTCATAGTTGCGGACTGCTTGCTCGCATTTCCACGTTAGCTCATCTTTAGGCAGGTCTAGATACTTTTTCACGAAGATTCTGAGGTCTTCCTCGATTGATTTCTGGTTCTGCGATGTTGGGGGGATGATTTTGGCGTCCCGAATTATTCCCTCGTCGTCGATGGTGTAGCGATGATACAGGATTCCCCTGGGGGCCTCTGTGCACCATCTGCCGGTCCCGGCCCTCGGCTTAACCTCCACGTAAGGCTCATTAGGTCTCCGATACTCCTTTATCAGCCTGATGGCCTCCTCGCAGGCATAGAGGACCTCCACGCTTCTGGCAATTATGCTCTTGAAGGGGTTCAGGCATCCTGGCTTCAGCTCAGCTTCCTGGGCAGCCTTCTGAGCCGTGGCTGTGAGTTTGTCGTAGTTTAAGTTGAAGCGGGCCAGAGGCCCCACCATATACTCTTCCCTCTCCCTTATCCTTGAGTGGAGGGCGTTGGAGTATGGGACCTGCTCCTCTACTATGTGGTCGTCGAACTCGTCGAATGATATGTCGAGGCCCTTGTTAGAGACTAGCCTACCTTCAGTTATCGCATACTCATCGGGATGCCTGATGGCTACGAACTCATAGTCCCTCTCGAACTCTGGGAACTTGAAGCCGGAGACCCACCTGACCGTCTCGAGGGCGGCCTCCCTAGCCCACTCAAGCTTGGGTAGGAGGCTCCTAAGCTCCTCCTCGGTTGGGGTCCTGTAGAACCCGCCGACCCTTAGGTTTACTGGATGGACTTCTCTGCCACCTATCAGGGCCACTATCTCGTTCCCTATCTTCTTGAGCTTTAAACCCCGCTTAACCTCTTCTGGATGATGCTTAGCCATGTGGAGGGCGCTCTCGTATCCGAGGAAGTCGGGTGCATGGAGCATGTATATGTGGAGGACGTGGCTCTCAATCCACTCCCCGCAGTAAATCAGCCTCCTAAGGCTCCGCAGCTGCCCCTCAACCCTGACCCCACATATACTCTCCATAGCGTGGCTGGAACTCATCTGATAGGCCACGGGGCAGATACCACATATCCTTGCGGTTATGTCGGGGGCTTCGGTGAACCTCCTTCCCCTGAGGAAGGCCTCGAAGAACCTCGGCGGCTCGAATATCTTGAACTTTACGTCTAGCACCTCTCCGTCCCTGACTTTCACGTAGAGCGAGCCCTCGCCCTCGACCCTTGCAAGGTAGTCTACCTTGATGGTCCTACTCTTCAAGCATCTCACCCTCCCTCCTGAACTCCTCCGCATATGCATTGAACCCCCTGAATGCCCTGATAACATCCTCCCTCGGGATACCAAGCCTCATCCACCAACTACTCAGGGACCCTGTGTTAGGGGTCTCCTTGGGTCCAAAGCATCCATAACATCCTCTCTGATAGGTTGGACAGATGGCTCCGCAGCCAGCCTGTGTAACAGGCCCGAGACATGGGGTCCCGTGGGCAACCATGACGCAGATATTTCCCCTCATCTTACACTCCATGCAGACGCTATAAGATGGTATGTTGGGTCTCCTACCGTTGAGGAATGCGTTGAGGACCTCTAGAAGCTGATACTTGTTTATGGGGCATCCACGTAGCTCGAAGTCGACCTTAACGTGATGAGCTATCGGGGTAGATTTCTCGAGGGTCTCTATGTATTCAGGCTTGGCGTATACTATCGACATGAACTCCTTAACATCCTTGAAGTTTCTTAATGCCTGTATTCCCCCCGCTGTAGCGCATGCTCCAATAGTTATCAGATACTTGGACACCTTCCTCACCTTCCTTATCCTCTCGACTTCCTCTGGGGTGGAGACCGAGCCCTCGACCAGGGAGATGTCATAGGGTCCCTTGACAATCGCTCTGGAAGCCTCGAGGAAATAGGCTATCTCAACGTGGTCGGCTATCTCCAATAGCTCATCCTCTAGGTCGAGCATGCTAAGCTGGCAGCCATCACAGGAGGCAAACTTCCATACGGCTATCTTGGGCCTCCTCACATGCTACACCTCCCTAATCTGGAAGAAGGGTGCTATGACATCATACCTGAAGACAGGGCCGTCCTTACAGATGAACTGGGGGCCGAACTGGCAGTGCCCGCAGAATCCGACGGCACATTTCATGTTCCTCTCCATCGAGATGTAGATTCGCTCATCTGGTATCCCTATCTTGTTGAGCTCCCTTACCGTGAAACGCATCATTATCTCAGGCCCGCACACAAGTGCTATGGAGTTCGAGGCATCCACCCTCAGGTTTGGTATGAGGGTTGTTACGACCCCCACGTTGCCCTTCCATTCAGCGACTGCATGGTCCACCGTAACGTCTAGGTCTATGTCGAATCTGGCCCTCCATCTCTCTAGCTCCCTCCTATAGAGCATGTCCATGGGCGTCCTGGCACCATAGAGTATCGCTATCCTCCCATATTTCTCACGGTTTGCTAAGAGATGGAGGATTGCGGGTCTTAGGGGTGCTAGTCCTAGACCGCCAGCCACAACTACCACATCGTATCCCTCAGCTTCTTTGAGAGGCCACCCAGAGCCAAACGGCCCCCTCACACCCAGGATACCACCCTTCTTGACCGAGGTTATAGCCTTGGTTACGGTTCCAACAGCCCTCACCGTATGCATCAGGGTTGATGTATCGGCGGGGTCTCCGCTGATAGAGATTGGGACCTCGCCTACCCCGAATACATATACCATGTTGAATTGGCCTGGTGTGAATTGTTTTTCTCCTCCGTTCAGGGGTTCCATTACCAGTGTGAATGTATCGCTTGTCTCACGCCTTATTCTGGATACTATGAACGGCTCGGGGAGGAGTGTTCCTACTAAGGACCCCTCATTCTCCTGAAGCATGGCCATACACGTCCAGGAGCTGGAGCCTGGCTGATTGGAGCCTCTGGATAATTATCTGGGAGAACCTCTTGAGAAGCTCGTATCCAAACTCCTTATCCTCCTCACATTTCCTCCTAAGACACTCGGCATCCAAGGCTATGGCCCGGGTAAGCTCAAGGGCCCTTGCGTCGAAATGCCACCTATACGGGGGATAAAGCCAAGACCATCCCAACACATCTCCCTCCCGGAGGGTCTGAATAATTATTGAGCCCCGTTCAGGAGAGTATATCTCTATTGAGACTTTCCCGGACTTGATTAGGTAGAATTTGTCGGCCTTCCCACCTTCCTTGAAGATGTATTCACCTGCACTGAACCTGACGTTTGAGGCGCATCCAGCCAACAGTTTTACATATTTTTCCTGGAGGTCTTTGAAGAATGGATGTTCCTTGATTATCTCCTCCATGGATTGGAGGGACATGCTCTCACACCTTCTTTACGGCATTCTCCCTAATAGCCTTCACCTCCTCGGTTATATCTATCCCAACGGGACACCACGTTATGCATCTCCCGCATCCCACGCATCCGATTACTCCGAACTGGTCTTGCCAGGTCGCTAGCTTATGGGTTAGCCATTGACGGTATCTGGATTTTGGGGAGGCTCTAACGCTTCCCCCATGTATGTAGGAGAACTGTAGGCTGAAGCATGAGTCCCATATCCTCCACCTCTCCGACGAACCTCCATCAAGGCTTGTAACCTCCTCAACCGTTGTGCAGAAGCATGTTGGGCAGACTAGTGTGCAGTTGCCGCATGTTAGGCATCTCTCAGCCACCTCGTCCCACCTGGGATGCTCGTAGTTCTGGTAGAGGAGCTCCTTAAGCCCCTCCGTCTGGAGGCTCCTACCCATCTTTCTCTCAGCTTCCCTAACCCTCTCTTCAGCCTTCAAGATATCATCCTCGGAGGCAGGCCTATACTCTATCTTCTCCAAGATTTCAGCGCCTCTCCCACTCCCAACCTCCGCCAAGAAGTAATGTTCCTCTCCCAAGACCTCGGTCAAGGAGATGTCAAAACCGTTTGACGCCTTTGGCCCCGTGCCCATGGAGGTGCAGAAGCATGTCCCGCCGGCCTCGGTGCAGTTTACCGCGATTATCAATACGTTGGCCCTCCTGTTCATGTATATTGGGTCTTTGTATCTGCCTTGGAGGAATATCTTGTCCTGTATCTGGATTGCGTGGAGTTCGCATGCCCTTACTCCCAGGAATGCGTATCGGTGTGCCTCGTGGCCATTGCCAGTTATCCTGAATCCTCTGGGTGTTTTCTCGGCTTTCCAGAGAAGTATTCTGGGAGGGTGGAGAAAGCGTTTCCACGAGTCTGGGCCGAGATTGTATCCGAATAATGCTTTGTCGCCCCTTCTTCTCAGCCTGTATCTTCCGCCATCCTGCTCATCACCCCATCCCTCAGGGAGGTCTCCGACGGACCTAACTTCCCCATACACTATAGCCCCCTCACCCAACCTAGGACCAATAACGGTGTATCCTTCCTCCCATAGAATGTTTATGAGTTCCTGGAGACCATCACGTCCAATAACAACTTGGTCACCTATGGTAAGTTTGCTCATATACCAGTCCTCCGGTAAGATATGGTGAGGTAGGGGCTGTCACTCGGCCTCACGGTTATTTATTGGTCTGTGCCGCTTTTAAGGTTTGGTTTCTTCCTTCTCCTGTGCTTCCTCCTTTTCCCTAGGTTTCTCCTCGTTGGCCGGTGTAATCTTTACACTATCATCTAAGACCTGGACTATTACCCTGCCTCCCTCCTTTAGCCCAAGCTTCTCCATGGCCTCCTTTGGGAGTGTAACTCTTCTGCCTGAGAGGATTCTCTGGGTCCTCCCGTTCCCGTTCTCTGAGTGATTCTCGGCCTGCCTCTCAACCCTCCCCCTCCTTCTCCTAGTAAGTAAGAGGACCCCCGCGCCAATCCCTGCGACTGCTGCTGACTGGGCGTAGAGGATGCTGCGTGCTATGTTTCCCTCGTTCAGGGCCGAGTTATACATGGCTCTTAGCTCCATGTTCTCGGCCTCCTTCTCCGCCAACTGTGATTCCAACTCCTTGACCTTGTTCTCTAGGCTGCCGATGGTTGTTAGGGCTGCGTCGTGCTTCTCCCTAAGACCGTCATACTTTGCCTTCAGCTCTCCATACACCTCGTTTAGTTTCCTCAGCTCGCCCACGGTCTCTTGATGGTCTCTCAAGAGACCCTGGTAGTCCTGGCTTAGCTCCCCATAGGTCTTTGAAAGGTCCTCGAATCTGGCCCTAAGCGCCTCATACTCGGCCAGGAGGCTCCTATACTCCTCGTTTAGGGCCTGGTAATCCTGCTGGAGGGCATTATACCTCTCCTGGAGGTTCTCGTAGCTCCGTGAGAGAGATTCGTGGGCTTGGGCTAGGTTGCCTAGCTGTGCCTGGAGAGTGTCCAGCCGTGTCATCAGGTTGTCTATCTCGCCGAGTAGGTCCTCTATCTGGTTCTCCAGGCTCCTTATCCTCCTCCTGGCCTCGTCCAACCTACTCCTAAGCTCATTATAGGTCGGGTCCCTCACCGGCGCCATGAACCACTCGTTGCTAAGCTCCCTTGTCTCGGAGTCTATGATGTATCTAGCCTCTATCCTGGCCTCCAGGAAGGGGTCTCTCCTAACCTCGTCTGGGAGGCAGATATTTATCGTCCTAGTCTCCACCCATCCCGCAGCTACCGCCAGGTCATCTACTAGGAGGGCATTATAGATAACGGTGCTAGCGCTGTCATAGAAGTAGATTATCTTGAGTTTGATGTGGTCTATGGTCATGTCTGTGAAGGCGGAGGCCTGGAACCTGACCGTGAAGCAGCTTCTAGCCCTAACTTCTGAAGGATAGTTTAAGGAGATCTTCAGGTTAGCATCCTCCACCAAGGCCGTATAAGCCTCGCTAGCTAAGGCTCCCCCCAGGTAGAGCGAGACCAATGCAAGCATTAGGGCGGCTGTGGCCAGCCTCCGCATACATGGAACAAGTGTTAAGGCGTTAATAACATTTATTCTTAGAACATCTGCTACATTTCTGCTACAAGTGCTACGCTTGTTCGAGAATCTTTCTCCCCCTTTCTATTAGCTTCCAGGTTTTATCCCCTATGTAATGGAGGTTGGCCGCCACCTTTCCCTTCTCCATTGACATGAATTCAGGCTGGTCCACCAGGGACTTTGCTATCGCCAGGGCTTTACGATGACTCTCATCCCTCACAACCAGGAGCTCACCCTTTCTTAGCATGCCCTCCACCCTCCTCACACCAGGCCTCATAACATCCGCTCCACGAGATATGTATGGAACAGCCCCCATATCTACTATCAGGGATGGAAGGAGTCTAAGGGCCTCTGAGTTATATTCCTCGAGGAGCGCTGGGAACAGGTTATCATCCAGCCTCACGATTATCATGGCTCCAATCTTATAGAGTCTAATGTTGTTGTCTCTTAGTTCAAGGGCTTGCTTCGGCCTCTTCCCCATAAATACTTGGCCCCACGGCTTCGAGAGTATCTCCTCGACTAGCTTCGAGGTCTCTTTCTTGCTTAGGTAGTTGGCTCTCAAGCCTCCCTGGACCTCCTTAGGATTTCGTATGCCTCCTCAAGCCCCTTCACCCTCCTCACAAAAGAGTTCTCCTCGAAGCTCCTATTCCAGGGCTGGTCGTATAGGAGGACTAGCTTCCTCACCTGGGCCGCGTCCCCCGCCATGATGGGCGAATCATCTATGAATACATGATAGTCTAGGGAGAGCTTTGAGCGCCCATCCCTAATCCAGACATAATCGTCATATTCTATGCCATGAAGTTCAAGCCACCTAATCGCATACTCTTCGGTCTCCCTGGGCCTCGCAGTAACTATGTCAACCTTTCCTAGGCTTCTTAGCTTGGAGACCTTCCGGGATAGGTTATCCTCTGTAGGGGGCAGGTATCTCCACCTCTTCCAGGCCTCATTCATTATCTTCATGAACTCTCTTTCCGTTATCCCAAGATACTTCCAGGAACT
>CAZHEC010000046.1:0-8340 GCA_964531465.1 uncultured Nitrososphaeria archaeon
AAACCTCCTCTTCCGCTCTTCCTCATACCTTGCCGCCACCGACTCGTCTACCCGTCTATCAACCAGGAACTGGACTGCCTTATAAGGCCCCATGTCATAGTATCCTATGCTCCCTATAGCTGTCAGGGTTGAGGAGACTTTATTCCAAGGCTTCCCCATGAACTTGACTATATACCGTTCCCCACGCTTCCCAGGCTTAACCTCCACGTCGCCTACTCTCACGGCATCCTCGAGGATACTCCTATTCAACCCTCTTAAATCTCCAGGTATCTCGGCCGAGCCTACCACGGCCATCCAAGCTGCATCATCCAGCTTGCTTAGATTTCTCATGAAGAGGTATGTTGTGGTTGAGCCGCTTACATCCGTCTCGCCGCTGAACCCGTAGAGCTCCGGGTTTAGGTTGATGACCCTGCCGCTCTTAACCCTCATGGGGTCATGGTGGTCCACTAGTATCGCTCTCGTCCCGGAGTCCTCGGCCACCCTTTCCACCAAGTCAGCCCTCCCGGAACCTATATCTAAGTAAATGTAGAGTCTATGTCCTGTTCTGTGTATCAGCCTCAGTATTCCTGGGTGAACCTTCTCTATACTTATGAGCTTATGCCCTATCCCTGCCCGGGTCAGAGCTATAGACGCTATGGCTGCTGAGCAGAGTCCGTCTGCATCGTTGTGGAAGACCAGCGCTACCTCCCTGTGCTCCCTAATAATCTCTGCAGCCTCTTTGAAGGCCTCCTCCAACTCGCTCCAAGCCATACACTTCACCTTTTTAGAAAAAGTCGGTTAAAGAGGTCTCGGATGCCTTGAGCTGCTCTTCCCTGACCCCAAGAGGCTCCAGGACCCTCATACACGCCGCCATAACCTGTTTCTCGAGATAGTAGTCCCAGTCCACCTCATCGGGCTGGACCTCGAAGTAGGTTTTTGCACGCTGGTAGAGGGGGCCTGTGCCTGAGACCACTACGAAGCCTACCTTATCTCCGGGCTGTATCTTCCACCCCTCCTCCACCAGCCTCTTGGCAACAGCTATGTGGGGCTGAGTTGCAGCATACTCGTGGAGTGGCCTGGTAATCTGCTTCCATATCACCAAGTCCTTGACTGGGAGCTGCCGTCGAATAACCCTTAGAATGTGCCTCCTAGCCGCTGCCACTGCCTCGTTAATTCTTCCGGTTTTCAGCAGGGCTTCGATGACCTCTCTCTGGGCGTTTCTCGCCGCCTTGCTCCAGTCCCCCCTAACGGCCTCCAACCCGGCTATCTCTATCTTTCCCTCTTGGGTTATTCCAGCATATTTCTTCTTGGCCTCCGTGAAGACTATGAGCCTGTATATCTTCTCGAGCTTTGCCTCTAGCCGGAGACCCTGTTCTATCCAGTTTATCAGCTTATCTATCTTGTTCTTGTGATTGACTAGGAATAGGGAGTCTGTGTCGGAGTATATCACCTTCATTCCAAGCTGCTCGGCCTTCCTTATGGACTCACTTATCATCTTCCTGCCCCATGCAGCCGTGGCTTCGGCCACTTCACGTGAATACCATCTGGCGCCTACCCACCCCGTGTAGCCGTAGATTGCGTTTGCTATCAGCTTCACAGCCCTCTGCCTTGCGTCGAGTATCTTTGCCTCCGGAGACCCTTCCCCCAGGCTCCTTAGCCTCTCTTGTATTCTCCGCCTCTCCTCTAGCAGGGTTCTGAGAGCTTTCGGTAAGAATCCTTCTGGAGCCTTCTTGAATCTGTGGCCTGCGGGTGAGATGTTATCCCCATCAGGGCTAAGGGTATCGAATGATACGTTATACTTTATCATGATGCTTGGATACATGGAGCGGAAGTCTATCACCGCAACGTCTCTATGCAGTCCAGGTTTAGGTGCCTTAACCAAACCTCCAGGATATGATACGTGGCCAACCTCCCTCCTCTTGGGGATTATCTCCCCCTCCTTGTAGGCCAAATACATGAGGTAGTTCTCGACCCTGAACCCAGTTGAGGCGGTTAAAACGTAATCGGCCGGCATCCCAGTTAGCTCACTTAGGTTAAAGATGAAGTCTCTTAGAAGATTGAATGCTTCCAATATGGCTTCGGCCCTCTGACGGGAGTAGTCCCTAACCTTCCCTGGATTCTCCTCCCAGTATTCCATCATCTCGTAATCCTCTATCGCCTTAATCCTCCTCTCCACACCAATATACTCTATGAACTCCTCAAGCGTGCCTAGGGTCAGCTCGGGGATATCCCTTGCCATGTCTTCCAAGTCTATGTTCAGTCTGCCCCTAACCGAGATATGTCCATGAAGGCTTGTCCTAGGCTCAGCCCCCAGCCTACCAACATTTAAGGAGACGCCGGCCAGCTTCGCCCTCTGCGATAGATAACTCCACTGCTCCCTATTGGAGCCGAATCCAACGATTATATCTGGGTCATAGCCCTCCACGAGTTTTACGAAATCTTCGAGTATCTTCCTCTCATCGCCTTCAATTACTGTTGATCTACCGTCGCTGGTTGAGATGGAGATTAGCCTTACCGGGTCTTTCTCGGGTTTTGGTGTTCCTTTGTCGGTGAAGTAGGTTGGGTTGAAGGCTAGGGTCTTAAGGGTCGGTGGAGACTCATGCCTTATAGGTTTAATCTTCTCCGCCTCGACAAATCTGACCTTGTTTTCTGTGAATTCTCGTCCTTCTACCTCCACCCATCCACATGGCTTGATGTCCCGCTCTATCAGGAATTTCACCGACTCCCTCACATCATCCTCGTAAACCTCTCCCCCAACCCTGCTCCTCACCCTCGATGCAAGCTTCTCAACCTCCCCTATCTTAGAGTAAATCCTGTATGCCTGGACCGGCCTACCCATCAACTTTGCCTTAACACTCTCATACTCTACGTTTAGTCCCTTGATTTCCGTGGAGGAGTCTGGGGGGATTAGATAGAAACTCGGCCTATAACTAGACTTGACTACATGTAGCACGCCTTCACTATCCTTACACCATAGCCACACCTCGCCTTCCTCGAGGGTAGCATCGAGGACCCAGAGCCTTAACAATCAGGGCACCCACTACTTGGACGGCTTCCCGGTCTGATAAGTCTTAATGAGATGGATGTTTAGGGGAGTCTCAGGGTATTTATGCCCTATTATCCCAGAGCATCGCCTTTAGAATCCTATAGTATATCTCTGCTGCCTGGCCCAGCTCCCCGACCTCCACCCACTCATCTACTGTATGGGCTCTAGAGAGGGTTCCTGGGCCAAGTATTATTGTTTCTATTCCGGCCTGCCTTAGGTATGTCATGTCGCAGGTTGCCTTGAAGCCTGTAGGCCTACTCTTCTTCCCGGCTGTCTCGTAGATTGCTTGAAGGGCTGTCTTTACTAGGAGGGAGCTGGAAGCTGACTCGGATGGCGGGGCAACCGAGATTACCCTAACCTCGTATCCTAATCCTCTGAGCCTCGCAACCTTCTCGGCAGTCTTGCGGAGATGTTCCACGGAGTCCTTCACGTCCTCACCTGGGATAAATCTCCTATCCACTAAAACCTCACAGACATCAGGCACGACGTTATCCTTCACGCCACCCCTAATCATGGTAACGGTCAGGCTGGGGCTTCCCAGGAGCCTATGCCTCTTCCTGAACCTCACCACCTCCATCCTTGATATGAACTCTGCTGCACCATAGATAGCATTACGACCCTTCTCGGGAGAACTCGCATGAGAGGGCCTTCCACGAAACACTATGGATGCTAGGAGCCTCCCTTTATGCGCTATACAGACCTTCAACCCGGTTGGCTCGCCTACTATTGCATAGTCTGCTCGGACTCCCTGGGAGAGAAGTCTCTTGATTCCCTTGCCGCCGACCTCCTCATCCGCCACAGCCGCGACGATGAGTCTTCCCTTAAGGCTCCAACCCTCATCAGCCAAATCCTTTAACGCTCCGATGAGGGAGGCTAGGCTACCCTTCGCATCTACCGCACCCCTTCCAAAGAGCCTTCCATCCCTGACCTCCCCCCCAAGCGGCGGGACGCTCCACAGGCCCTTATCTCCCACGGGAACCGTGTCCAGGTGGGTGTTAAAGAGAATGGAGGGGGTGCCCCCACCCAACTCGCCCACAACATTGCCCCTATCTCCCTCGAACCTATCGACCCTAGACTTGATGCCTAGCTCTGCAAGCCTTTCGGCTACATAGCTGGCGGCCTCGACCTCCCTGCCAGGCGGGTTCTCGGTATTGATGCGGATTAGGGTCGAGGCTACCTCGAGTATATAGTCTAGGTCCATGCGTGGATAGAATAATGCTGGGTCTGGAAAAGTTTTCCTTTAGCCCTCTCTTGCCCTGACTATCACCTTGACCTCCTCAAGCTCCTTCTCGATGTCGGGTGGAACCTTTACGACCTTCGTATTCCTCAGGGACTTTTTCTTCCTCGGGGAGTTCCTTAGAAGGATTCCACAGTATGGGCACCTAACACTGTCAGTCAGGTAGTATACCCTACACCTAGAGCAGTATTTGTAGCCGTTTGCATAGCTCCTCCGGAGCGACATCTTGGGCTGCTCTACGAACATCTTCTCTTACCTCCCGCTTGGAGGCGGTTTTGCTGGTTGATAAACTTTATGTATATGATGTAATTACCTTACTTACGGTGTTTATGGCCAGGGAGAATATTCGAAGACTCCAGAGGGTTGGGAAGGCGACCTTCAGCGTCAGCCTACCTAAGAGGTGGGTGAGGGAGAGGGGGCTTAAGCCCGGAGATCTCCTGATGGTAGTTGAGGAGGAGGACGGTTCTCTCAGAGTCAAGTCGCCTACAAGTAAGGAGGAGAAGGTAATCTGCACGATTAATGCGGAATTATGCGGAGCGCCAGGACTCCTTGGAAGAATCATCGTGGGATGCTACCATCAAGGCTACGATAATGTTAGGGTTATGTCGAATCATGGGTTTAGAAGGGAGCAGCTTAGGGAGATAGCGGAGACCGTTGATAGACTGCCGGGCTTCGAGATAGTTGAGCAATCCCCTCGAAGGATAGTTATCCAGAGCTTCATAGACCCTGCAAGGTTCCCCCTCGAAGGCCTCCTAAAGAGGCTACAGGTCATAGTAGCCACCATGCTAAACAACTTAATCGACTACCTCGAGACCAACAGGCAGGCATACTTGGAGAACATCGAGGAGCTTGAGGAGAAAGTGGACGAACTATACTTCCTAGTCCTTAGGCTAATAATCTCGTATCTTAGGAGGAGGGAGCTAGGAGAACCGCTTAGAATAGATAGCCCACCCTATGCCTCTGGTGCAAGGGTGGTGGCCAAGACACTAGAGGAGATAGCAGACTTCCTGACAAGTATAGCGAAAGAGCTCAAGAGAATGAGAAGGCAGGGCATTAAGCTTGATAAGGACTCGGCAAAAATTCTCAGAAGATATGCGGAGTTCATCCACCTCCTATTCGGTAAGAGTATGAAGAGCTTCTTCAGCATGGATGCAATACTTGCAAACGAGGTGATAGAGCAGGTGAACGAGTTCATCGGAGGGGAGGAGGCCATGGGCATAACCCCAGCCCTGCAGGAGCATCCCATACACCTACAATACATGACGTGGTCGCTCGGATACATGGTTAGGAACTGTAGGGTTATAGCCGAAGTTGCCTTGAACAGGTTCGTGAGAAACAACACGCCTATCTGTAGCCTTGCGAGGGTTTAATCTCCTCTCCCTAATGCTACGAAGAGGACAAGGCTCACCAGGGCCACGAGGGATAGCCAGAGAAAGGTCGTAGAAGCCCCTATGACGTCCATGAAGGGCCCCGAGGCCGCCGGACCCGTGATGAACCCTAAACCTACTATAGTCTCGAATAGCCCGAAGGCAACCCCCTTATATCCGGGTGGAACAACCCTGCTTATGAGGTCGAATGCGGCTGTATAGTATGCTCCGTTGGTGGCTCCGCCTATTATGAAGGAGAGGGTTAAGAGGGCTGCGTCATCCGAATAGAGTAATGCAAGCGAGATTGATTGGAGTATTACGGCAGCTGCTATCAGGCTTAAGTGAGGCTTCCTCCCAACCCTATTCATAAGATAATAGGAGACAGTCCTAGACGCACCATAAAGTGTGAAGAACAGCCCTATGCTTGAAGTGGACCATCCCAGCTCGGATAGATATGAGGGTGCAAGGCTGAAGACGGCAGACATTCCTATCGTGAATATGAAAGCACTTGCATAGATATTAGATATGCTGGTTAACGACCTAAGTGCCAGGGAGGGCCTCGTATCACCGCCACCTCCCTTCCTTCCGATCCCCCTCATAGAGATTATTATTGGAATTGACGCAGCAGCTAGTATTGCTCCTGCCATGAAGGAGGCCCTTAGGCCGATAATCTCCCCTATCCACCCGCCTATCATGGGGCCGGCCACGTATGAGAGGGACCAGGCTACCGAGAACATGGTGAAGGACCTCCACCTCTCCTCCTCCGGCAATGCATCCGCTATTATGGCCTGGGCTATGGGCCAGTAGAAGACCATGTGGGTTCCGAAGACTAAGTTTGCTACTGCCGCTTGGATTAGGTTGCCTGCTGTGAAAAGCATGAGGGAGCCTGCGAGGGTTAGGGGTGCGGCGAGGAAGTAGAGCATCACCTTGTTTAGCCTATCCGCCAGGTATCCCGCAACGAGGGGGAGGAAGGCGTAGGGGGCAGACCTAAGCCCGCCTATCAGCCCTATCTCTCCGTAGGATGCTCCAAGCTCCTGTAGAAGGAGGGGTATCATGTAGAGAATCGAGGACGCTCCGAGGCCTATCAGGAAGCTTGAGAGATGGAGTAGGTTGATGAGTTTGTTGGTCTTGTTCATGGAGTCCGCTGGAGCCTGGCTTAAGGCTCACCATAAACTCTTCTACCCCGCAGGGGCAACGGTTTTATCCTTCCTGTAGGCCGTGAAGGTGGGATGTCCGAGAAGCTTCCCAGCAATGAGAGATACGGCGGAGTGTATAACGCTCCCCATAGAGCGTTCCTAAGGTCTGTTGGGCTAACAGATGAGGACCTAGGGAAGCCCTTGATGGCCGTTGCGGTTGCATGGAGTGAAGCTGGGCCATGCAATTTCC
Organism: uncultured Nitrososphaeria archaeon; assembly: GCA_964531465.1. Classification (GTDB taxonomy): domain Archaea; phylum Thermoproteota; class Nitrososphaeria_A; order Caldarchaeales; family Wolframiiraptoraceae; genus Benthortus. The sequence continues at coordinate 7,016 of CAZHEC010000046.1, forward strand.
ACACCCTCGGCCTGGTAAGGTATGTTAAGGAGGGTATTAGGGCTGGAGGAGGCTCTGCACTTGCATTCCCAACCATAGTGGTGAATGATAACATAGGCATGGGCAGCGAGGGCATGAGGTATAGCTTGGTTAGCAGGGAGCTAATCGCAGACACGGTTGAGGCCCAGATACAGGCCCACGCATTCGACGGATTCGTGGGGATAGGTGGATGTGATAAGACCCAGCCTGGTATCATGATGGCTATGGCGAGGCTTAACCGCCCCTCGGTCTATCTCTATGGAGGCTCAGCCGAGCCAGGGTTCCTTGGAGATAGGAGGCTCACGATAGAGGATGTCTATGAGGCTGTAGGCTCCTATGTGGCTGGTGCGATAACCGAGGACGAGTTGGTGGAGATTGAGAAGCGTGCCCACCCAACCTACGGTGCCTGCGCAGGTCTCTTCACCGCAAACACCATGGCAACGCTCTCAGAAGCACTCGGCATAGCCCTGCCTGGAAGCGCCAGCCCCGTGGCCACGGCCTCGAGGAGGGCCATGTATGCGTATGAGTCTGGGAAGGCTTTGATGAGGGTTCTCGAGCAGGGAATCAGGCCCAAGGACATATTGACCTACGAGGCCTTTGAGAACGCCATCACGGTCCTCATGGCCACAGGCGGTTCAACCAACGCCATCCTGCACCTTCTAGCCATAGCGCATGAGGCAGGCGTCAATCTAACCCTAGACGACTTCGACAAGATTTCCAGGCGTGTCCCATACATAGCCAACCTGAAGCCTGGGGGCGAATACGTGATGGCTGACCTGGACCAGGTCGGCGGGGTCCCGTTAATCATGAGGAAGCTGCTCGACGCAGGCCTCCTTAATGGAGATGCATTAACGATTACGGGGAAGACCCTCAGGGAGAATCTTGAGGGATATGTGCCACCCCAGGCCGAGCAGAAGGTCGTCTATGAGCCGGGGAGGCCCCTCAAGCCGGCGGGAGGGATAAGGATTCTAAGGGGTAGCCTAGCCCCCGAGGGAGCAGTAGTCAAGGCGGCCGCATCAGAGATACTTAGGTTTGAGGGTAGGGCCAAGCCCTTCGATGGAGAGTCAGCAGCATTCGAGGCAATCAAGAACCATGAGATAGGTCCCGGAGACGTCGTGATAATTAGGTATGAGGGGCCGAAGGGTGGGCCGGGCATGCCGGAGATGCTCAAGATAACTGCTGCGATAGTAGGTGCGGGTCTTGGGAAGGATGTGGCGTTAATCACTGACGGCAGGTTCAGCGGCGCAACGAGGGGCCTCATGATAGGGCATGTTGCTCCTGAGGCTGCGGTGGGCGGACCTATAGCT
>CAZHEC010000047.1:0-6472 GCA_964531465.1 uncultured Nitrososphaeria archaeon
AACGCCAACCAGGCAGGGATTATCGTGGGAAGCTATCCCCTAATGACAGCCCTGGTCTCCTACCTCATGATACGTGAGAAGCTTACGGGGAGAAGGTATCTCGGGATAGCAGCCGGGTTCCTGGGCCTCATCATATTCTTCTCGGAGAAGCTGGGGCTAGGAGCGAGCTCCAAGTGGCTCTATGGAGCCGGCCTCGTGATGGCCGCAACCTTTCTCTGGGCGGTCTACGCGGTGCTCCTCAAGATGGTTGGTGGCGAGAGCCTGGGAGTGACGGGCAGAATGTTTCTAATAGCGGTTCCCCTGAACATGGCTGCGGCCTACATATTTCAGGGTCCCTTACATCTTCCCTCCACAGCCCCATCTATAGCTGGATCACTCTGGTTAGGGCTCTTCTCCTCCGCCCTCGCATACTACATCTTTAACCTGGGGTCCGAGAGGGTTAGCGCAACCCTGATGGCTACGTCTGGCCTCCTAATCCCCCTGACATCCGCCCTAATAGCCTACATGATGCTGGGTGAGACTATGACCCTCCTCGAGGTATTGGGCGCCGGTCTCGTCATAACAGGGCTCGCCGCCGCGATAGGTTAATGAGTTCAGCCGGGCTCTTACTCATGGGGGTCCTCACATGTTTAGGGTTGGTGGCGCGGTTATAGAGCTTGTGAAGGGTGATATTACGGAGCTTGAGGTGGATGCTATCGTTAATGCTGCTAACTCTGCCTTGAAGATGGGTGGTGGTGTCGCTGGAGGGATTCTCAGGAAAGGTGGGCGGGAGATTCAGGAGGAGTGTGATAGGATTGGATACTGTCCGGTTGGAGGAGCCGTCATCACCGGTGCGGGTAGGCTGAAGGCCAGGTATGTTATCCACGCTGTTGGCCCGAGGATGGGCGAGGGAGACGAGGATAGGAAGCTTAGGAACGCAACCCTCAACGCCCTCAAGGTAGCGGAGAAGCATGGAGTCAAGAGCATAGCATTCCCAGCAATCTCCACAGGCATATTCGGGTTCCCGAAGGATAGGTGCGCCAAGATAATGCTCCGTGCAGCCGCCGAGTATCTCTCGGGTGGAAGCGGAATAACCCGGGTAATCTTCTGCCTGTATGATGAGGAGACCTACCGCATATTCGAGGAGGAGCTTGAGCGCCTCGGGTCGGAGCTAGGAGATGTAGCTAGGTGAGCCTTCCTCTTCCTCGTATGATTTCTCCAAGACCTTTACAAGTCTCTGGAGCTCTGGGTTCTCGCTCACCATCCTCTCAACCTCCATCTCAAGCTCCCTCGCATTCTCCTCCATCTCATCCATATCAACCTCCACCCCAAGTATCCCGGTCAGCTTTCTCAAGACGTGCAGGGCCACCATGGTGTTAGGCATGTTGACGTAGCTTGGGGCATGACCCCATATCCCCACCGCCTCGATTCCACGTTCCTTGGCCTTCATCATGAGGTAGCTGTGGATGCTTGAGGGGCCATTATACTCGGAGGGTCTTAGACCGAAGAGCCTTACCTCCTCCCTCAGATGCTCCATGTTGACGACCGCCGAGATACGTGGCCTCCTTGTGTGGGGGACGCTGTCCAACACTCCTCCAACCATGTATATCTTGGTTATCCCAGCCTCACTGCAGACCCCGAGAATCCTCTCCACGTAGAGGCCCCAGTTTATGCTCGGCTCACCTCCTATCAGGATTAGGAGGGCCTTATCACCCATGGGGCTCAGCCACCTGTATAGCTCCGTGGTGGGTGGCTTGAGGTCCCTTATGACTCCGCCCGAGATTCTCACGTAGGGTCTGGTGGAGGTTAATGTGTAGAACTCCTCCCCGCCCATCTCCCATATCTTCTCTGCCTCTAGCTTATCCTTTAGGTATCCTACTGTTAGGGTGGAGACGTTTCCAGCGTCGGGCCAACCCGAGAAACCAGCCACTAGGAACCTGACCCTGAATCGGCCCACATCCCTCAGAAGCCTCGCGACACTTCCTGGGACGACCCCTCCCACGCCCCAATCCTCCCCAAGCCACCCTAAGAGCCTTCCTATAAAGAATCCCCTCAACCCTTAAGAGACCCTGAAGAGACCATGGATACCTGGATGATGACCTCGAGGTATCCTGAGGTGTGATGTGGGCTGCAGTAGCTGACGGCAACCCTCGATTTTTCGAGGTAAAAGAATTTTTATCTAAGCATCTTTTCATCAATAACTTGTGCGTAGATTGGATATATTGGAGCTCGGTAGCACGAGGCCTGTGAAGAGTCTGAGGGTTGTCCCCTCACCGGGGGTTAGGGCCACGGCGTATCTCCTGAAGGGTTTCCTCAACACTACAGAGAATTACTCCAAGGTCATTAGGATGGTTAGGGAGCATGGTGGAAGAATCATCATGATTAGGCCTTCAAGCGTATTTGATGAGAAGATTGACATGATGATTTACGCCGAGGTTCCCGAGAGGCTGGAAGAGAAGGTTGCGGAGAGAATCGAGGAGCTGCGTATATGCGATGAGGTCATCATAGTTGAGACGGGGTTCAAGAATCTACTCATCAACATACTCTTCCCATACATGGTCGGCGGATACAGGGCCGTGGTTGTTACATGGCCTGTTTCCAGCGGTTTGATGAAGAGGCTGAGAGGTAGGCTTGGTGAGGAGGCTGCAAAGACCTTCCTATACCATATGGGATATGAGATAGGCGTGGAGACCGCCAAGACTTTCAGGGAGATACATGGAGAGACGCCGGGAGAATCTATGAAGAGGTTCCTACTCCTTATGAGGTCGCTTGGATATGCGTGTCTAAGAAGCTTCGAGGAGGAGGGAGGGACAATATGGTTCGAGCTGGGCGATAACTGGGAGGCCAGGGTCTTAGGTCAGGGATACTCGACGCCGCAATGCTATCTAAGTAAAGGTGTCTTCGAGGGGTTCATAGAGTCCTTGACCGGTGAGGACTGGGTTGTGGAGGAGGTGAGGTGCATAGCCAAGGGAGACGAGATATGTGGGTTCAAGCTAACTAAGGGCTAACGTGGTATTTCATCAACGTAAAACCGTCTTTGGTAAAACTCTTATTTTAGGTGGGTGCTCATCCCATATATTATTGGTATGAGGAGGATTAGTGTTCTCGACCTTGAGAAGGTTAAGCCCTTGATGAGCCTGAACCTTAGCCACCATCCCGGGAGAAGGATAACCACGCTCCTTCTAGAGGATGCTTCACACACACCTGAGGCTATTGCGAGGGTTCTGGAGGTCCTTGAGAGGGTGGGTGGAAGAATTCTGTCGATTAGGCCTACAAGTGTGGGCAGGGAGCTGGACATAATGGTGTACGCCGAGGTCCCGGATGATGTTGAGGAGAGGGTTGCGGAGGAGGTTGAGAGGCTGGGCATCTGCAGGCAGGTCAGCATAATCGATGTCCCGGTTAAAGGACTCCTCATGAGTATCCATTTCCCGCAGATGGTGGGGGATGAGAGGTCAGTAGTAATCTTGAAGCCGATTTACTCGGGGATAATCAGGGGGCTTAGGGAGAGGTTCGGGGACGAGGCCGCCAAGACCTTCCTCTACTACGTTGGATACGAGATAGGCGAGAGCCTCGCCAGCTATGTTAGGAGATGGGATACGGCCAGCCTCGAGGAAGCTGTGAAGAACCTCCTACTGATAGGCAGGGCGCTTGGATACGCCGTCCACGATGTCTCGCAGGTCTCCGGGGACGAGGTTAGGCTCAGGCTTCTGGAGAACTGGGAGTCCGATGCACTAGGCAGGGGATACCGTGAGCCTCAGTGTCATCTGAGTAGGGGTGTATTGAACGGCTACCTGGACTCATTCACAGGCTCTAGCTGGAGTGTGGAGGAGGCTGAGTGCTGGTCGAGGGGGGACCGTGGATGCTTATTCATAGTTAGGCGTCGGTAGCCCGATAGACCCTCACCAGCCCTCCCTGAACCCTAACCCTATCACCCGTCCTAATCCTAGCCACAGGAATCATATCTACTGCCGGTATCTCGGAGATTATGGCCCCAACAGCTATTATCGGCTCACATCTCTCATTGATTATAGCCTTTGGCGCCAGGCCACGCCTACTCAGCCTTAGGAGTATGTAGGAGCCGACGGTCGAGCCCTTCCCACGTGGGAAGACGAGTATCTTCCCGGCCACACTCTCTCCCTCGAGCTCATGCCCCTTCTCGACTATCCTGCCCGTCTCAGGGTCGACTCCACCGTAGAAGCTTATGGGCTGGCTGGTGGCAAGCGCCTCTCCCTCGGCCTCACCCTCCCATATGACCCTACCACGCATCTCTATTACCTTCAGGAGCCATCACCCACGGCCAGCTGGGCAAGCCTCTCCATAGGCAGGAACCTTACCTTAAGCCTCATATGTTTGTCGGAGTAGAATGCGCATTTACCCGAGTTGGTCGCTATGGACCTGTATCCCATCTCTTTTAGGGGTGCGACGACTGGGCAGGTGTCAGCCGTGAGCATGACGCCGCTTCTCCTGAGCCTCTCTGCTAAGCCGGTTTCCTCAGCCTCCCTCAGAACACTCCTGGCCATGCTGAGCCACACCTTTCTCCTGACCCTCCTACCGCCCAGAAGCTCCGCGAACCTCCGAAGCTCGTCGAGTGAAAGGTGCGGGCAGCCGAGGAAGATTAGGTCTGGGTCGGCGTCTCCGTCAAGCTCCTCAACCGCCTCTTCCACATCACCTCTATCGAGGCTAACCCTCTCCGGCGCCCTAAACCTCCTTCTCACAGCCTCAGGAGTTAAGCCATCTACGTGGTAGAGGGCCACGCCGCCTGAGCTTGCGAGTGCGGCTCCGAGGGCCTTATGCTCATCAGGGCTAATCGACCTAATGCCCTTGAAGAGCGGTATTCCGTCCCTGACCATCTTTCCTACCAGGTATCCTAGCGCTGCGTATTCCTGCTCGCCATGAAGCTCCGGAACCCTTATCTCCACAGTCGGCTCACGGTTCTCCTCCAGATGGAGCCCATACATGGGTGTTCTCCCTGCAAGGGCTGCCGCCAGGGCGCTTGGCCCGCCTTCACGGTTGGTCCTCGCACCTATGACCGAGTTGGCGTAGATTACTGCGGAGCTCTCCCCCCATGCGAGGTGGTCTCCGTAGCTCGGCTTGTTTCCCGCCAGGTAGGGTGTGCATGATAGGGTTAGGGTTATCCCCATCCTCTGGAAGGCCTTGACGACCCTTAGCTGCCTCTCTGCGAAGCTCTCGGATATGCCCATCTCCCTCCAGCTCTCGAGGTCCATCCCCGCAGGGTTCAGGGTTGTCAGGACCCTTACCCTACCATCCCTGGCAAGCTCCTCCAGGAACTCCAGGCCCTCCTCTCCTATATTCTTGTAGCTCACACCCGAGATCTGGGCGCTCTTTATCGGGACCATCCTCTCGGCTCCATAGACTTTGCCTAGGGCCACGAGTATCTCCATGGCCTTCTGGGCTGCATAGCCGTGCTCTCCCCTGAGCATCTCCTCCTCAAGCCTCGTCAGATACGTGGTCATCCACCTCCGGCCAGCTCCTCGGGCCTTACCTCCTCCTCACCGGGTATCCTGGCCCTTAAGAACTTCTCCCTATCAAAGCCAAGGGGAATGGTGGCGTCTAGCCCGGCCTTACAGGTGAGCCTCGACACTTGGTCGGCTGATGGGTCCAGGGATGAGCCTCTCTCACCCGGCCTTAGTATCAGGTCCTTGTCGAGCTGCGTTCTCGTCGCTATAGCCCACTCAACCATGTAGGGGTCGTGGATGTCTATGTCCTCGTCCACCACCACAACGTGCTTCAGGCTTCTATGGGCCTTGAAGGCTGCTTCTATGGCCTTCCGCCCATCATCCTCCCTCCTCTTCCTAATCCTGATTACTGCGTGGAGCCACCCGCACCCTCCCGGCGTGAGCCTTACGTCAAGGGCCTCGCAGACCTTGGAGACCTCCCTCAGTATGGATGCCTCCCTCGGCGTCCCCATCAGGGTTAGGTGCTCGCTCCCGGCCCCGAGGATTACGTGGAAGATGGGGTTCCTCCTCATGGTTATCCTCTCGACCTCCACAACTCTCTCCATCCTGACTATGTCGTAGGTCCCCGTGGCGTCTATGAAGGGTCCCTCCTCATGGAACTCCTCCGTGAACCTGCCCTCTATCACTACCTCGGCCTCGGCCGGGACGGGGAGACCATGCGTAATAGTCCTCGCATACTTCACACCATCTATCCATGAGGCTATCCCAAGCTCGCTTACGCCTAGCTCCGGGCTCATGGCCGAGGCGATGAGGAACGAGGGCGGCCCCCCAACAACTATTGCGACATCCCTTACGCCACGCTCTATGAAGAGGTGGAGGTGTCTGGGAACTATTCTGCCAACCATCCTCCTCCCGCCAATCCTCATGAACCTATGGTAGCTTGCGTTGTATCCATATTCTGGATCATGGGCCACGGCTATCGAGGCGCTCATGTATGGGCCGCCATCCTTCTCTCCGAATATGATGAAGGGCACCTTGTTTAGGTCTGGGTCCTCCATCACTACTTCCTGGCACGG
>CAZHEC010000047.1:6482-8294 GCA_964531465.1 uncultured Nitrososphaeria archaeon
CGGGTTCTCCACATACTCTATCTCCCTCCTAGCCCCTAGTGCCTCCGCCATCCTTTCAAGGAGCTTCTCCTCTGGGACTCTCAGGACCCTCGCCATCCTCGACCTGTCCCCGATTATGTTTCCAGCTACCTTCCATCCAGGATACTCCTTTATGTTGTGGAAGAGGACGGGCTTCGGGTCAAGCCTCTTCAGTATGGCTGCCACCTCGTATCGCATGGACACCGGCTTCCTCACATGGATGAGTTCTCCACGCTCATCAAGCCATCCCAGGAACTCTCTGAAGTCCATCCCCTGGTTGGGTCTCTCCGCCCGATTAAAAGGGTTAGGCTATGACTCTTGTTCCTCCCTCTCGTGGAGAAGGCTGTGGAGCTTCAGCTCATAGACCCTTCCTATATCTCCTCTCGTGATTATCCCTATCAGTCTCCCGCCCCTAGGTGAGTCGAGGACGGGCAGCCTGCCAACCTGGTAATGTATCATCTTCTCAAATGCGTCGTAGAGAGTCTCATATGGATATGTTACGACGAGGTTCCGGGTCATTATCTCGCCCACCTTCTTGCTAGGTCTCTCCTCTGATGGGACCCTGAGTATGTCGGAGAAGGTTATCATGCCCACGAGCCTTCCCTCATCATCCACAACAGGTATACCCTTGATTTCCCTCTCAGCCATTATCCTTGCAGCCTCCATTATCCCCGTCTCAGGCTTCACGACTATTAGGTTCCTTGTCATTGCGTCGCCGACCTTAATCCTCTGGAATAGGGGGATGGCGTATTCGGTTATGTGGGCCGGTGAGTCCGCTCTTGTCGGAACCTGGTTCATGTAGATTGTGTTCCGCCCTGTTATCGTGTATGCTATTACTGTTGAGAGCATGGAGGGAACCAGGAGGCTGTAGGTCCCGGTCATCTCGCTTACCATAAGTATCACGGCTATGGGGGCTTTCCCCACTCCTCCGAAGAATGACATCATCCCCACTATCACGTAGGGTGCTGGACCGTTCACGGTGTCTAGTCCGAGGATGCTTAGGAGAACCCAAGTTGCTGCTCCCAGCATTCCTCCTATGACTAGTGAGGGTGCGAATACTCCCCCGCTTCCACCCGAGCCTACAGTCAGCGAGGTTGCGAGAATCTTTAGGAAGACTAATGCCACTATAGCTGTCATAGAGATTGCCGTGAAGTCTCCCTCCATGACCCTCTGTATCCAACCATACCCCGTCTCAAGCACATATGGAAAGAACATGCCGAGTATCCCTGTTGCAAGCCCTCCCAGGGCTGGCTTGAATATGTCAGGTATCCTGAGGGACTTGAAGAGTCTATGGAAACCGTAGAAGGATTTTATGTAGAGGATTCCCACGAGGCCGCAGACGACTCCCAGGAATCCATAGTATAGTAGGCTGAGGGGGTCGTGGAAGAAGTATTCGACTCCTCCGAAGATTGGCTGCCATCCATAGACCGATGCGAAGAGGCTGTATCCCACGACCGAGGAGATGAAGGCTGGGACGAGTGCCTGGACCTCGAAGTCCCTTAGGTAGAGTATCTCGGCTGCGAGTATGGCTCCCCCGAATGGAGCCTTGAAGATTGAGCCTATTCCCGCCCCTATCCCTGCGGCCAGGGCTATCCTCCTATCCCTCACAGGCATCTTGAGGAGTTTCCCGAGTATAGATGAGATTCCTGCTGTCGTGAGGGCTATCGGCCCCTCTCTACCTGCACTTCCACCCGAGCCTATGGTTATAGCCGAGGCAACTATCTTCACCGCCGGTATCCTCGCCCTCAGCTCTCCCTCCTTGTTATGGAATGCGTCTATTGCTGCGTCTGTTCC
>CAZHEC010000048.1:0-8053 GCA_964531465.1 uncultured Nitrososphaeria archaeon
AGCTATATGACCGCTCTGTAGAGAAGATTAAGAATGCTAGGGAAACCGTGCGTGTGATGATGGAGGAGGGTCTGATACCCCCACCTCCCGAGGAATAAGGGAGACGACCCTAATCCCCTATCAGGCTGCCTGCCACGGCTAGATAAACGTATAGAAGAGTTTATGAGCCTGGGTTGGGGGAGAATAGTTGATGATGGAGGAAGATGTTGTGAGGATAGTTGAGACGAGGCCGATTGAGGGCGATGGGTTGGTGATAGTTGAGGGGTTCCCCGACATAGGTCTTGTGGGAGCTATAGCGGCCTCGTTTATGGCAGATAAGCTGGGCATGGAGGAGGTTGGATACATAGACTCCGACGCCCTACCACCGCTTGTGGCCGTGAAGAACGGGAAAATCCTCAACCTCATCAGAATTTACAGGAGGGAAAACCTCCTCACATTGGTATCCGATGTCCCGATACCTCCTCCCCTCGTCAAGCCCATAAGCCAGAAGATTATGGAGTGGGTGTCAGGCAAGAATCCCCGCCTCTTCATAACCCTCACAGGCATACCTGAACCAGGGAGACTAAACATCGAGAGACCCAAGGTCTTCGTGCTTGGCAGTAGACCCGAGCTAACCGAGGAGGCCGCCAGGATAGATAATGTGGATAGGTTCACAGACGGGTTCGTTGTTGGTGTTAAGGGTATGCTCCTGATGGAGGGTCATAAACGTGGCTTAGACACCCTACTAATCCTAGCCCAGTCCCACTTCAACTACCCCGACCCAGGCTCAGCAGCCGAGATAGTCAAATACCTGGCCAAGTATCTCAACATAGAGATAGACGTGAAGCCCCTTCTGGAGAGTGCTGAGGAGCTTAAGCTGAGGCTAAGGGACCTCATGATGAGGACGAATCAGGCCATGCAAGGGATACAGAAGGCGAAGGAGCTGGAGCTTCCACCCGTGTATCTGTGAGGTGAAGAACGATGCTACGTAGGAGACCTTGGTGGAGGGTTCTCCTGGAGGAGTTCAGGAGCCTTGAGGAGGAGATGCAGAGGCTGGAGGAGGAGTTCATGAGGAAGATAAAGGAGGCCGAGGCTATGCGTGGATGCATAATACCCCTCTACAACATCTACGAGTCAGGGGACGAGGTAATCCTGACAGCCGACATGCCCGGCGTGAACAAGGAGGAGATAGACCTCAGGGTCGGCGAGGACTACGTCAGGGTAGAGGCACCATGCAGAAGCGCCCTCAGGCCAGGCCAGAGATACCTGCTCCACATCAAGCTCCCATCAAAGATAGATCCATCAACCGTTAAGGCAAGATACCGTGAAGGCGTCTTGGAGATAGTTGCCAAGAAGAAGGTTGCAGGTGTAAGGATTAAGGTGGAGTAGCGAGAGCCTTCACCACCTCGGTCCAGGCCCTGGCCACATTATCCCTATTGTATCCTCCGCCGCCCATAGCCACAATCCTTCCCCCGCAGAGTTCCTCCGCATACTTGTGCAGCCTCTCGGCCGTGAATCTATGGACCTCCTCGCTATACTCTAGGCCTGTTAGCGGGTCTCCCGAGAGCCCGTCTGCACCTGCCTGAAGAAGGATGAACTCTGGGCTGAACCTTGAGAGGAAGTCTTCCACAAGCTCCTCCCAAGCCTCCCTGAACTCCCTAGTCCCAGCACCGGGCATAAACGGTATGTTCAGCTTGGTTCCCTCAGCCTCACCCCCACCCCTCTCATGACTATACCCGGTTCCAGGGTAAAGCGTGCTCCCATGCTGGTGGAAATCAACTATAATCACCCTCTTGTCATAGTAGAAGTCGTAGAAGACCCCGTCTCCGTGGTGTGCGTCTATATCCACGTAGAGAATCTGGCTTAACCCCTTCCTGTCCAGTAGATACTGGATGGCTACTCCTGCATCGTTGAAGATACAGAAACCTCCGGCCTTGTTCCTTCTCGCATGATGTAGCCCGCCTACGGGGTTGAATCCATGCTGTATCTCTCCCTCCAGGACCATGTCCACCAGCCTGAGGGTTGAGCCAACCACGTAGAGCGAGGCCTCATAGCATCCTGGGAAGGCTGGGGTGTCCCCGTAGTCTAGGAACCCATACCCCCTCCTACACTTCTCCTCAACATAGCTTACATAGTCCTCCTCATGGTATAGGAGGACCTCGCCTCTACCCGCCATCCTTGGAGCCACCTTGACCAGGGAGTCTCCGAGCACGCCCTCAACCTCCCCCAACTTCTCATAGAACCTCTCAGCCCTATCCCTCCTGAAAGGATGACCCTCCGGGAAACTATACAAGAGGACCTCATCGCCATAAACGACCCCAACCTTACATCCCAACAAACCATCACCAACACCGAGACCCCAGCCAAAGATAATTAAGGTTCCCCTAAGACATAGTGGGGAATGATTCTAATAGTCTTCGAGGACGAGGGCTACTCGAGACTCCTCCCCCTAACCTACACCCGCCCCATCTATGAGCTGAGACTAGGGGTTGGGACACTTCTCGAGAAGATTCTGAGATGGTGGAGGGGCCGGGGCCCAGTCAGATTACATGCGAGGAAATACTTGGAAGAGGTTCTCCACGAGAGGTATCCAAGCCTCTGTAAGGAGCCTGAGAGGGATGAGGACGCCCTACTCATCAACGGCTCGGTCATAATGGATGCCAAGGCAGTGAAGGTGGCCGAGCGCCTCCTATCCCTACGTGAGGCTAGGGTGATAACCGCTGGTGGGCGCGCCGCGTTGGCATATCTTCCTAGGAGGATGGTGGAGAGGGTGGGCGTTCCACCCCGTATCCCGGAGCCAGGGCTTAGGGTGGAGGAAGGAGGGCTAACGATACTAGGCCATCTCTGGGAGATGCCGAGGCTTAACAGGATACTCCTGAACTCTGAGATGATAGAGCTGGTCGGTGGCAGGGGTGCGAGGATAGAGGAGGACGCCGAGGTCGAGGAGGGCGTCATACTGGACACGAGGGAGGGCCCAATCTACATAGGCCATAGATGTAGGGTCGAGGCACCCTCCAGAATCTCTGGGCCGACATACCTAGGAGAGGGAACCACAGTCTTCAGCGGACTCATTAGGCCGGGATGCTCCATAGGCCCTGTCTGCCGAATCGGCGGGGAGGTCGAGGAGACAGTATTCCAAGGATACTCCAACAAGAGGCACTACGGCTACCTTGGGCACACCTACGTCGGAGAATGGGTGAACCTGGGCGCGGGGACCACGGTCAGCAACCTAAAGAACACCTATGGAAGCTACAGGATGGTTGAGGATGGCAGGAGAGTGGAGACCGGCAGGAGGTTTCTAGGAGCCTTCATAGCGGACCACGTCAAATCGGGCATAGGCTCACTGGTATATGGTGGGAGAAGGGTTGGCGTGGCCTCTCATATACAAGGGATGGTCGGAGAGGACACCCCCTCCTTCACATTCGTCCATGGCCAGGAGAGAATAGAGCTAGAGATTGGGCAGGTGATAAAGACCGCCAAGAGGATGATGGAGAGGCGTGGAAGAACCCTAACCCAGGCCGAGGAGAGGCTCCTAAGACACCTCCACTCCATAACCAAAGAAGAAAGAGAACGCCTAGGCGTGAAGAAGGGCCGCATAAAGAGCCAATAATCCTTGAAGACCTACAACCCAATCATCCAAGAATCGATGCCATGCTCTTAAACCATCCTTGAGCATCATAACATTATAATAGTATGTAGTTGGGGAATTCTGGGTATGAAGCCCCTCTTCGATGAGAAGGATATTAGAATCCTGAGAATCCTCCAAGAGAATGGGAGGGCCTCATACTCGGAGATAGCTAGGAAGCTCGGGATAAGCGAGGCGGCGGTCTACGCCAGGGTCCAGAAGCTAGTCAAGCAGGGCATAATAAGGAACTTCAGGGCAATCTTGGACCCGGAGAAGCTCGGATACCAGCTCACGGCCTTTGTGGCCGTTAGTGCCAACCCAGGAAAATATGAACGGGTTCTAAAGGAGCTCTCGAAGATAGATGAAGCCCAGGAGATATACGATGTTACTGGGGATTATTACTGCCTCGTCAAGCTTAGGGCGCCTGACCGTGAGACCCTGGCCAGGATACTTGATAGGATAGGCTCCCTTGAGGGTGTCGTGGCCACCGAGACCAGGATAGTCCTCAGGACGATTAAGGAGTCCCCGGCTCTGCCTCTTAGAGAGTAGGGTCCAGCTTCAGGGAAATAGTCTCTCTACAAGCCTGTGTAGGTTCTCGGCCACATAGGTTGGCCTAACCCTCTCCCCAACCTTCTCCAAGTCCTCCCTACTAGCCGCTCCGCTCAGCACCAGGGCCGTATCGGCCCCGATGTTCCTGCCCGCCATCACGTCGGTCTCCAGTCTATCGCCTATGACTAGGACGTCTCCAGGGCCTATGCCAAGCCTCTCCAAGGCAATCTCCATAATTATCCTGGATGGCTTCCCGATGACTAGGGGTTCTACACCCGAGGCTGTGGTGATTGAGGCCGCTATGGCCCCGGCTCCTGGCTCAGGTCCTTCATCTGTCGGAAGGGTTGCATCTAGGTTTGTGGCCAAGTATCTGGCCCCCCTATGTATGGCCCTCACGGCGGCCCTCATCTTCTCGTAGGTTATATCCCTGTCAAGCCCAACCACCACGTAATCCGCCTCTGGCCACCTCTCCGGGGAGAGGACGACGTGCCCCATCCTCACGCAATACTCTCTGAAGCCCCTGCCCGTGATAGGTAAGACCCTGCTAGGCCCAGAGTTATCTAGGATGTATTGGGCCGTGGCCTCCCCGGATGTTAAAACCATCTCTTCACGGCAGATGACTCCTAGTCTCCTTAACTTGAGGCAGTAGTCCCTGGAGGTCTGGGTAGAGTTATTGGTTAGGAAGAGGACCTTAACCCCCCTCTCCAGGAGCCTCTCCACCGCCTTATCTGAGCCCTCCACAAGCCTCTCACCAAGATACACGCATCCATCCAGATCTATTATTACTCCCTTATACACGGCCATCCGACACCAGACCAGCAGGGAGAGCGTCAGCCGAAAAACCTTATTACAGGACATAGCCGACTAAATGATGAGGTAGATGACGGGCGCACAGGCGGTGGTGTACACCCGCCTAGTGAAGAAGCTGACAACGGAGAACCTCTGGCTCTATATACTGAGGCTCTTGAAGGACGAGCCGCTCTATGGATACGAGGTTAGGGAGAAGATTTACAGGGAGTTCGGCTTCAGTCCCGGGCTGGTAACCTGCTACGTGGTTCTTCACAGGCTTGAGAAGGAGGGTCTGATAACGTCTAGGAGGGAGGAGAGCAGCATAGGTCCGCCGAGGAAATACTACCTGCTCACCGACAAGGGTAGGGAGACGCTTGAGAGGGCCAAGAAGTTCCTGATGGAGCTATCGCATAACCTATGAGGGCTCGGCGTGGGAGAGCAGCGAGGAGACCCTGCTAAGAGACCTCCTTTTTTTCTCCTCAGGCAGGCTAGAGGAGCCTATAGCCTCAGCCAGCTCCTCCAGATAATGCCTATCCTCTCCCGTGCACCTCACCTCGCTGAAGAGGGCCGCAGGGTCGCTTAGGCTAGGTCTAACCTCGTAGAGGCTCATACAGGCATAGGCGAGGAACCTCACCGTGGCAGGCCCCACGCCCTGTATGGAGAGGAGTTCCTCGAAGTCCCGCGGCGCCATCCTGTGAATCCTGGTTATAGTGGACCACTTTATCCTCGGCACGGTTAGGACCTCGTCCCCAGGCTTCTTAGCTGCCTCCCCGAAGTCTAGTAGGGTTAGCTGGCCTGGGGGGGTGCTCGTGCTGAACCTCTTGAGGCCCCTTAGGTCGTGATTCACCGCCTCCACGCAGGCCTTCCTCGACTCCTCGCTCCTCCTACTCGTCATGTCTAGAACTATCTTCCTCCTCTCCTCGGAGACTATGCCTGAGTGAGGCTCCTCGATGAAGCTCCTAACTTTTCTAGAGGCCCAGTGATACCTCCTAACAATGTTGGTCATGGGTCTTATGGCCTGCTGGACCACCGACCACTCGGCCCCCTCGGAGATTAGCATGACGTGGATGTAGAGCTTGAACCCGTCCTGGATGGCCGCACTATCGACCTTCGCAACCATCCTGCTTGAATACTTCAGCCTCTCGACCTCGCCTTTGCTGAGGCCTAGAAGCTCACCAGCCCTCTCCAACTCCTCGGGAACCCTATAGCTTATCGGCTGCTTCCCGCCTAGAACCGCCAGCCCAGCCTCAGGCCTAATATTATTCTTCAGAATAACAGCTATAACAGACGTCGCCCCGCCCCCCAGCTCGTCAAGGTATGCCGAGGCGGCCAAGGCGTCGAAGAAGATTGGCGAGGAGAATGCTGTTAGAAACCTCCTAGGCCCGAATAACCCGATATATGCCTCCACGATCTCTCTGAGGGTCTCTTCAGCGTTCCTGAAATACCATTTAGGCTTGGAGACATACGTGATCTTGAGGTCTCTTAGCCCAGCCCTATACATCCCGGAGTCTTGAACCTATGTATGGAAGGATTTAATCCCTTGCTTTCCAGAGGTGTCCATGATATACGCTGGGAGTATCTACCTCATATTAGCTGCGGGTCTTCCTGGAGAATCTGACGTAGAGCCACCCGGCCAGGGAGATTAGGGCTGGGAGCTGGAATATAAAGAGATGGAAGGTCTGCTCGAAGAGGGGTGAGATAAAAACCTGGTAGAGGGTTGTGGTGGATGCGAGGGAGCCTAGTGCAAGGAAGGAGATTAGCCAGGCCTTCTCTTCCTCATCCATTAGGCAACCTGCTCCGCAGGCCTCAGAAGCTCTTTCAAAGGTATATCCACGTAGGTTCCGTCAGGCCTCTTCCTCCTAATTATTACTGGCAGAACCCCTTTCTCAAGCTCTCTCTGAGCTATGTCTATCGGCGTATCATTCGGCCTGACTTCTACTAGGGGGAAGGCTCCAAGGGAGAGCTGGAGGGCTCTTCCGCCAATTATCCTGGCCCTCTCGTAGCGTGTCAGCGGCCGCCTATACGGGTCTTCCAGCTCACTCCTCTCCAAAGCCGGACTCTTCCTTCCCCTTCTTCTCCTTCTCTTTCTCCTCTAGCCTGGAGGCCGAGATTATATCGTCTATCTTCAGTATCATTGAGGCAGCCTCGACGGCGGACTTAATCACCTGCTTCTTCACTAGGACCGGCTCCAGGACCTCCAGCTTATACATATCATCTATCTTGCCCTTGAAGACATTTACACCCGCCCATTTCTCACCGTCCTTGTGTTTTGCCCTTAGGGAGACCATCACCTCTATTGGGTCGAGGCCTGCGTTCTCGGCCAGCTGGCTTGGAACTATCTCTATTGCCTCGGCGAATTTCTCTACTGCGAGCTGCTCCTTCCCCGCTAGGGTCTTAGCATAGTCCCTTAATCCTAGGCTGACCTCTACCTCCGGTGCTCCTCCTCCAGCCACTATCTTGCCTTCGACCACCACGTCCTTGACCACGTTGAGGGCGTCTTTTATGGAACGCTCCGCCTCGTCAACGATCCTCTTGGTTCCGCCCCTGATTAGGATTGATATGGCCTTGGGGTTCTGGCATCCCTCTATGAAGACCATTTTGTCCTCTCCGACCTTCCTCTCCTCCACGAGTTTGGCCCTCCCGAGGTCCTTCTCGCTTATCTCCTCTATCCTAGTGATTATCCTGCCTCCTGTTGCCTTGGCTATCTTGTCCATGTCAGACTTCTTGATTCTCCTGACTGCAAGTATGCCCTTCCTGGCGAGGAAGTGCTGGGCCATGTCGTCGATTCCCTTCTGGCAGAGGACCACGTTGGCTCCCGCGGCCGCTATCTTCTCCACCATCTCCTTGAGCATCTCCTCCTCCTGCTTCATGAAGGCCCTCATCTGCTCCGGGGTCTCGATATTTAGCTTGGCGTCGAACTCGGTCTTCTCTATCTCGAGGGAGGCGTCGAGTATGGCTATCTTGGCGTCGTGGACTATCTTGGGCATGCCTGGGTGGACTACCTCCTTGTCCAGGACTATTCCCTCGATCAGCCTCGTGTCCCTTAGGCTCTGACCCTCCTTCTTCTCAATCTTAATTTTGTCTAGGTCCACGTGCCCCTTATCGATCACC
>CAZHEC010000049.1:0-8029 GCA_964531465.1 uncultured Nitrososphaeria archaeon
GCGAAAACTTGGCTGCATACTGTTCTGCCTTAAGCCTAGTTGATGCGAAGACTAATGCTTGCCCCACCTTCGGTATTGTGTTTAGGACTGCGTTCACCATCACGTTTCTATCCATTACAGGTAGCTCTACTCGTTCTCCGTCGGAGAACTCTATCACGTTATCCATTAAGACGCCTTCACGGAGGGGGACGGGCCTCCACTCGGAGAGAACCGCCCTCCCGCCCAGCCACTCGGCTATCTCCCACGCATTGCTCACGGTTGCGCTCAGCCCTATCATCTGCGCCCTTGGAAGCTTCCTCCTAAGTCTCGTCGCAACCATCTCTAGGGTAGGTCCTCTATCAGGGTCTCCGAGGATATGGAGTTCGTCTAGGATTATCAGGGTTAGGTCGTCCATCCATTTGGCCCCATGTCTCAGGAGGCTGTCGGCCTTCTCATTGGTGGCGACTATGATGTCATAGTTTGCGAGCCAGGGGTCGCTTGAGTCGTAGTCTCCCGTGGATGCAGCAGCCCTATACTCTGTGTCCCTGCATAGGGTCTCCTCTATGTCGGCCAGCTTCTCCGATGCTAGGGCTCGGAGCGGGACGAGGTATAGTATCTTGCCTCCCTCCTCCAGGTGTCTCGCAGCGGCCATCAATGCTAGGAGTGTTTTGCCCGAGGCTGTCGGAGTGGCCACTATCAGGTTTCGTCCCTCTAGTATGCCTTCCCTGACCGCCTCCTCCTGTGGTGGATAGAGGCTGGATATACCTAGCCTGGCCAGGTTCCGCTTCAGAAAGGGAGGTATGCTCAGCTCGTCTATCCTCAATTAAGGCACCTCAGGTCAGCCTGTAAACCCCCGGCTTAGGCGTGAAGACCTTTCCCTCATTCAGAAGCCTGTTAAGAAGCTTGGATATCTCGTCCTCGCTCAGACCCTGCTCTTTTAATGCCTCCTTAAGCTCTTCATCCTCCGCGTATCCCTTCTGTTCCTGGAACTCCTTAATAGTCTTGATTACTATCGAGAACTTATCACGCATGCTCTTAGGCTTCCCTGTTAGAATAACGTCTATGTCGGGTTTACCCGTCTCTATATCCACACCCACCTCGGCGAGGCTCCTCTTCATAAGCTCTATAACATCCAGGACGTCCTCCTCGGTTACGTAGTCTCTTAGGGCTGCCCTAGCCCTTGCTTCCGCCAGCCTTATCAATGACTCAAGCTGCCTGGCCGTAATGGTTATGGTTGAGGTCTGCTGATACATCCCCCTCATCTTCAGGTAGAAGTCCTCTATCAGCTTGGCCGCCCTAGGAGTAAGCTCCGGATTAATCCTCTTTGCATATGCTATGTATTTCCTCAATATCTCGGGCTTTATCGGCGGCGAGACCGACGTCGCGGATTTTGATTGCAGTCCAAGTATATGTGATGCTATTAGCCGGTCTTGCTCGGGTTCGGGTTTATCCTTTAGGACAAAGATGAGGTCGAATCTTGAGAGTATTGTTATGGGGAGGTTTACGTTGTCTGTGAAGGGTTGGTAGTCATCGTATCTCCCCAGGACTGGGTTGGCGGCAGCTAGGACTGATGTCCTGGCGTTGAGGGTGGCGACTATGCCTCCCTTGGCTATACTCACGGTCTGCTGGGCCATGGCCTCATGTATTGCGACCCTATCCTCGGGCCTCATCTTATCAATCTCGTCTATGCAGCATACGCCCATGTCGGCTAGGACGAGTGCGCCTGCCTCCAGCATCATCCCCCCACCTTTATCCCTGACTACAGCCGCAGTTAGACCTGCAGCAGTTGAGCCTCTGCCGGATGTGTATAGACCCCTTGGAGCTATGACTGCTGCGTATCTTAGTAGCTGACTCTTCCCGACTCCTGGGTCTCCCACCAAGAGTATGTGTATATCTCCCCTCACCTTTACTCCGTCTGGGAAGGTTTTGGTCCTGCCTCCGAAGAGGAGGAGCATGATGGCCTTCTTAATGTGGTCGAGGCCATAGATGCTTGGGGCTATGCTCTGGGCTAGCTTCTCATGTATGTCAGGCTCCTTAGCCATCTCCTGGAATAGTTTCTCCTCCTCGGGTGTAATCTGGAGGGACTCGGGCTCCTTGCTTGCAGTCTCGATGCTTAGGGCGTCGAGATACATCCTCGAGGTCTTTAGGGGGGCTTCTCCCCCACGCTCCTGGACAGCGTATAGAACCCCCGTGATTATCACCCTGTCCCCCGGCCTTGCCTTATCCACTATATCGCCCCTCAGGCCTACGTCGATTACTCTCGGGAGCTGGCCTGGGGGTAGGTCCTCGGGCTTCTCCTGGACTCCGACCACCTGGTAGTCATAGTATTCGCTCTTCTCCTCGATCAGGTCGAACCTAGACTTCCTCCCACGGCAGGTCGGGCTATTACATCTCTCTGGAACCTTGACACGCTGGGAATCCTGCTCCACCCTATACTCTGCCCCACAGCTCCTACACCTAAAGACCCCGACCCTGAGTATGGGCTTTATCGCGCTAGCCCTAACCATAATTCCGTCGATGGCTATCAATTTTCGTAGATGTATGCTCCTTACATCCCTGATTAGGAGCTTCTCGGGAAGATTGTATATCCTGGCCTTAAACTCACCTATCTTCTCGGCATACTCAGGATCTTCTACCTGGAGTTGGCGGTATGCCGCACGATCGAGGAGTGGAAGATACTTCAAGGGTTCCTCGACTATCCTGTGGCTTAGCTCCTCATCGAAGGCTATGAGGTCGCTGTGATCCACCATAACGGATTCCTGGCCCTGCGCAACGGCCCTGGCTATTAAGGCCCTATACTTCTCTTGCTTGAAGAAGAGTAGGAACTTGTTCTCGGCATCTCTCTCTACGCTCACTTCCCATCACCTCTAGGCATTATGAAGCTCATCCACTCATCGATGATTGTGAGGATTACCTGGTAAAGCGCCTCCTCCTCCCTCGTCAGGTTCTCTATCATACTTGGTGAGACCCTCTTGGAGGCTAGGCTGAGGAGCTTCCTCAACCTTAGGCTATAAATGTCCTTGATAACCTCCAGCATCGCATCCTGCTTTGACGACTCATCCCTCACCCGTAGGTAGAGGTATTCTGGGACGGGCTGGAGTTCTCCCGGGTTATTCCTCTCCCTCCATTCTAGCTGAAGAATATTCTTCTGCTCCAAGATTCTCTCACTTGGCTCAGCCACTCCAGCCTCCTCAAGCCTCCTCCCAATCCATCTCTGAACCTTTAGGGTGGAGCCTGACCTAAGGTTCTCGAAGACATGGCCCAACACACTTAGCCTCTGGATATCTCTGAGCAAAACTACGTGGGATTCCGAGTTCTCGTACTCTATCTCCAAACTACGTAGAATCCTCCTGAAGACATCTGCCACCGTCTCCATGCAGCCCCCACATACCCCCGGAACCAGACATTATTTATCCTAACAGGACACCCCCGAAAGTGCAGCAGACCCCCACAATACCCGGAGGGATACCCTCCGAACCCCATAATGCAAAAATACACCCA
The DNA here is from genome assembly GCA_964531465.1 of uncultured Nitrososphaeria archaeon. Taxonomy (GTDB): domain Archaea; phylum Thermoproteota; class Nitrososphaeria_A; order Caldarchaeales; family Wolframiiraptoraceae; genus Benthortus. The sequence continues at coordinate 3,481 of CAZHEC010000049.1, forward strand.
AGACCCAGAAACTAGCAGGCGGCCGTCGTCTAGCCTGGAAGGACACTGGCCTTCCGAGCCAGTGGTCCCGGGTTCAAATCCCGGCGGCCGCATAACATTTCTTGGCCATGGGGTTAGGTTTAGTTTCAGGGGGGTCTTTAGGTTTTATTAGGCTGGTTTTCGGTGTTTTGTTGGGTGATGGTTAGGGTCTTTAAGGATGAGGAGAAGCTTTCTCCCGAGTATGTGCCTAGTAGTTTGCCGCATAGGGAGGGTGAGCTGAGGCTCCTGAGGACACTTTTCCGGGGGGTTGTCTCAGGCTCTTCCACGCTATCCACACGGGTCATAGTTTCAGGCAGCGTGGGAACCGGGAAGAGTGCTCTCGTGAAGCTGTTTGGGAGGCTTGCGGAGGAGGAGGCTCTCAGGAGAGGTGCGAAGCTCAGATTTCTCTATGTTAACTGCAGGATTAGTAGGTCGGTTTTCACGGTCCTGAAGCGTGTGATTAGTCAGCTTAAGGCCAGGATACCTGAGAGGGGCTACTCGAATGAGGAGCTCTTCCATAAGATTCTCGACTATCTTGAGTGGAATGAGGCGTATGCTATCCTGGCCCTGGATGAGGTCGAGGCGTTGCTGAGCAAGGAGGGTGGCGAGGCATTATACTTCCTAAGCAGGATAGGTGAGGAGAGGGACGCCACCATGAGGCTCTCAACAATATTCATCGTGAGAAATCCCGAGATATTTGACATGCTAGATAAGAGCACCAGGAGCAGCCTCCTCGGGAACATAATCCACCTACCCGAGTATAGTAGCAGCCAACTCTATGATATAGTGAGGTTTAGGGCGGGTGAAGCCCTGTATCCCGGCGTATTGCTAGATGACTCAGCTAGGCTGATAGCTGACCTGGCAGGTGAGAGGGGTGATGCAAGGTATGCCTTGGACATGCTCTGGAGAGCCGGGAAATATGCCGAGGCCGAAGGCCTCTCACACATCACCCCAGAACATGTTAGAAAGGCTGCGGCAAGCGTCTACCCAGCAATTAGGAGGGAGCACTTAGAGTATCTGGAGACACATGAGAGGCTAATCTTACTCGCCCTAACCAGGGCCCTGGAGGGAGGTGAGAAAGCCTACGTTACCACGGGAGAGCTTAACAGGTATTATAAGGTTGTCTGCGAGGAGTATGGGGTTAAGCCTAGGGGGTATACCAGTTTCTGGGAGACCTTGCAGAGGCTGGACGACCTAGCAATCATAAGGGTTAAGGTGAAGAGTGAGGGCGTGAGGGGGAGGAGCAGCCATATCTCCATTCCAGGCATACCTGTCTCTATATTGAAGAGGGAGCTTGAGTCTATCCTCGAGAGGGAGACCTTCCACTCTTTCTCCCCTTAGACACCTTAGCCACAGCCTCCAAAGGCTTTCCAGCAAGATACTCCAACTCCTTGGGTGAGAGGGAGAAATACTCCGAGACCGCCTTGGCGTTGCTGGGGCTGGAGGATGCAACTACCTTGAGGAACGGAATCATGTATTTCATGGCCTTATATGATGAGAGGTGTAGCTGAGCAGCAATCTTCCTGGCTATGGATTGAAGTAGCTCGCGCTCCTCCTTGGTCTTCTGCATAAACCTTATCTTGTCAGGGAAGCTGAACTTCACGAACCCTTTGGGCTTAGTCTTCCTGGAGAGTGCCACGCCACCCGTCATGAGTGGGACGGCATACCTCATGAACCTCCACTTCTGCTCCTTACTCATCCTAGCTAGGTAGAGGTCCGCCTTAGCCAGAACCTCCATAGCATCGGCTAACTCATCCAATCTCTGGATTTGAAGCGGCGCGTTATCGAGAATCCAAGTATATACTGTGTCCAAGTCTACCTCCAATCCCTCGAGAGCTGACCTAGCAGACCTCACCGACTTGGCGTTAAAGACTATTCTAAGAGCCTCGAATATCTGCTTCACCCTGTTCCTTGACCCAAGGACCTCCAAATCCCTTACAGTTACCTTCTTTTTCCCCTGGGCTATTGCCTGTAGGTCGTTGATTGCTGAGCGTAGGTCTCCTTCAGCCCTCTCCGCCAATGCTTTTAGGACCTGTTCATCGCAGTCTAGGCCCTCCCTCCTACATATCTCACGTAGTCTTGAGATTATGTCGGTCTTGCTTAACCTCTTGAACTCTATTAGGAGGGAGCGGTCCCGTATAGTGGCCAACCTCGGGTCCCAGGGATTGTTAGCCACCATAACTATCGGGACTCGGGTCTCGTCTATTATCTTCCTTAGGGCTGAGAGGCCTCCAACGTCCTCCCTGCCAGCCACCCCATCCACCTCATCGACTAGGATTATCTTCTTGGTCGAGCCCTGGAGTGTTAGCTGCTGGGAGGATGACCCAACTATAGACTTCATGTGCTCCTGGTCCCTCCAATCACTAGCATTAACCTCTACGACATCGTATCCATGCTCATTACCATATGCTAGGACTAGGCTTGTCTTCCCCACCCCGCTGGACCATACAATAATGCAGCCTTCTTCTGCGGCTTACCCATCTCCCAGCTCCTCATCCACGATAGGAACTGCTTGATGGAATCCTTATTGCCTACAACCTCAGCCACACGTTTGGGCCTATACTTCTCCACCCACAGCTGGGTCAAGGTCTACTTCTTCCCCCGCCGAGCCTTGGCGGCCAACCTGGCGAGGAAGGCCATTAGCTGGACCTCCTCCGTGGCTCCCTCCGCGATACGGTAGTCCACCTCGCCTAATAGGTCGAGAAGCCCGAGCTTCTCCTCCTCCGGCAGGTCTATGTAAAATAATTCACGGTAGATTGCGGAGATTATGTCGCTTCCCGTTAGGCCTTGAACATATAGGAGCCTCCTAACCTCATCCCTCGCACCCTTAAAGTCTCCGGCCACAGCCTTCTCCAGTATCTTCCTAACCTCACCCCTACTCACGTATCCCATAACCTGGTAGACCAGCTTCTCGTCAATCTTCTTTGACATAGCTGCGGAGGCCTGGAGAATATTTATCGCCCTCCTCATATCACCCTCCGAGAAATCATAGATTACCTCCAATGCGGCGTCATCTATAGTCAAGCCTTCCTCACCCGCTATCCATTTTAGATGCTGGATTATGTGGGTCTTGGTCAGGGGCTTGAATCTAAAGACTGCACATCTAGACTGTATAGGCTCGATTATCCTATTGCTATAGTTTGCCGCCAGTATGAATCTGCACGTCGTTGAGTATTGTTCCATGACCCTTCTGAAGGCGTGTTGGGCGTCGTCGGTTAGCTGGTCGCTTTCATCCAGGAGGAGTATCTTGAATCCGAGCCCACCCATGGGTATCTGCCTAGCGAACATCTTAACCTTCTCTCTAATCGTCTGGATTCCACGCTCATCGCTTGCATTAATCTCGAGGAAGTGTCCATCCTCGATGTAGTTTTGCCCGAAGAGGTCTCGGGCGAATGCGTGGGCTGTCGCTGTCTTGCCTACCCCAGGCGGACCTGCGAAGAGCATGTGAGGCACAGCTTTGGTCTTAAGGATGTTCCGGAGGCTTGCTACAACCTCCTCCTGATTGATTATCTCATCTAGGCTTTTAGGCCTATACTTCTCCACCCACGGGAGCGTCGCAATGACTCTGGAGCTCAGGAGCCTGGCACCCTTGCTATCCAGATACTCTCCATTAATTAGGCTTTACCGTCTCGTCTCAGGGGGATAGTCTCAGGGTTATACCCTTAACTCGAAGACCCTTAGCGTGTTCTCCCATAAGGCTTCGAGAACCTTTCCCAGCTCGATTCCCTTCAACCTCGAAATCCATTCTGCCGAGACCTTCACATTTCTTGGATGATTAACTTGACCAGGGTTCGGTGCCAGGGCTGGGGAGTCGCTCTCAAGTAGGAGGTTTTCTAGTGGAACGCGTTTAACCAGCTTCTGTTTCTGGGGACTCCTCGCTATACTTGGAGGAATACTGAACATTATTCCATGTTCAGCCGCCCTGACGGCGTGTGAGGCCGCACCATCGAAGGCATGCATAACAGCCCTCTCAACCCCCTCCTCCAACAATATCTCTATAGCATATTTCCCTGCGCTTCTTGAGTGAATTATGAGGGGGAGGTCAAGCTCCTTCGCCAGCGCTATGAACTCTCTGAAGACTCTTCTCTGGGTCTCCCAGGTATCCCTACCAGCCCTCCAGTAGTCTAACCCGACCTCCCCCACTGCTACAACTCTATTCCTATTCTTCCTGAGAAGCTCCATAACCTCCTCGTGGCCCCCAAGCTCGTATGGGGGGACCCCAAGAGATGCGTAGACGCCACTCATCGAGGTTAGCTTGAGAGCGTTCAGGGAATCCCTGTATCCTTGGCCCGACGTTATTAGGGCCTTCACCCCAGAGGCCATTGCCTCCGAGACTAGGGACTCTACCCTACCCTCAAACTCAGGCGCCGTTAAATGACAATGGACATCAATCATCCCCATGCTATTCACCTATCGTTAATGTTCTGAGAATTTAACTCTTTTAAGACACCTATCACCCATTATAGGTATGCCGTATAGGTATAATGATGTGGAGATAACCTGGCTGGGCCACGACTCATTCCTGATAACA
>CAZHEC010000050.1:0-7963 GCA_964531465.1 uncultured Nitrososphaeria archaeon
GAGCCCTCGGAGGCACCTCTCCTAAGCGAGAGGAGGTGGGGTTCCCACAGAATAGAAGGGATAGGCGATGGATTCGTTCCAAGAAACCTCGACCTAAGCATACTCGACGGCGTCATAACAGTCTCGTCCGATGAGGCCATAGAGATGACCAAGAGGCTCATAAAGGAGGAAGGGATTTTCTGCGGAATATCTTCAGGGGCCAACGTCGTTATGGCAATAAAGCTCGCAAAGAAGCACCCGGAACTTAAAAACATAGCAACGATAATCAACGATAACGCATACAGATACTACTCTACGGCGGTCTTCGGGGTCGAGAAGGAGCTAGAGATACCTGAGAGGGAGCACCCGATAGACGAATACAGCAGACAACAACTCGACAAATACCAGCATAGATGGGAGATAATTAGGTAAACCTATTTTCAATTTTCCCTGTGTGGTGTCATGAATGGTTTACGTGGTTGGCTTACGGTGCTCCAGGTGTGGTAGGAGATATAGACCTGAGGATGACCCCCTGATGTGTGTGGAGAATGATTTGGGGAGGCTTGACATCGAGTACGACTATGACTCGGTGGCCGAGTCCCTTGATAGGAGGTCTCTTGAAGGGAGACCATGGGGCGGGGTCTGGAGATACTGGGAGCTCATGCCCGTGGACAAGAGGTTTGATGTAGGCTTGGGCGAGGGTGGGACACCGTTAATCCGTGCAGGAAGACTTGCGGAAGAGCTCGGCCTCAGGATGATCCACCTAAAAGATGAGACAGGGAACCCCACCCACTCATTCAAAGACAGGGCCATGGCGGTTGGAGTAGCCAAGGCAAGAGAGATGAGGGTGGAGACAGCCGTGATAGCCTCAAGCGGAAACGCCGCAGCAGCCCTCTCGGCATACTCTGCTAAGGCTGGAATCAAGTCTGTGGCCCTTGTGCCTGAGGATGCGGGTATGGGTAAGATTGCCCAGCTCCTCCTCTATGGTGCATCGGTTATGAGGGTTAGGCAAACCGAAGAGGGCGTGGACCCCACAGTCAAGCTAATGCTCGAGACCCATAAAAGGCTCGGATGGTATCCCTGCCCAAGCTTCGGGCCATTCAACCCATACCAGGTCGAGGGACCCAAGACGATGCTGTATGAGGTCTTGGAGCAGCTTGGATGGAGGACGCCTGACTTCATACTCGTCCCAACAGGTTCGGGGTGTCTCCTAACGGGTCTCTGGAAGGCCTGCCAAGACATGAAGAGGCTCGGGCTCATAGATAGTTATCCGGCCCTAGTAGCTGTCCAGCCGGAGGGGAATCAGCCCCTCGTCAAGGCCATAAGGGAGGGGAGAAGGTTCGAGGAGATAAAGCCTACACCCTACCCAAAATCAGTCGCCTCAGGGCTACTAGACCCATTCCCATGGGATGGCGATGGAGCTATGGAGGGCGTGGAGAAGACGGGGGGGACAGGCGTGGCGGTCCCCGACAAGGATATCATGTGGGCTGTCAAGGCCTTGGCCTCCAAGGAGGGGGTCTTCGCAGAGCCTTCTGGAGCGGCAGGGTTAGCCGGTCTCAGAAAACTGCTGGATGAGGGCTTCATCTCTGGAAGCGATGAGGTGGTGGTCCTCGTTACGGGTTCGGGGCTTAAGGAGCCTGAGAAAGTTATGGGATTATTCAGGGAGCCTCCAGTAATAGAGCCTGAGATAGGCCAGCTCCAGGCCTACCTCTCCTCAACCAGTCGGCCATTATAGTATAATCTGAGCCTGGTCTTGACCGCCTTGCTCAGGGTTCTATGGGCGAAGCACATCCTCTCCGCTTCGGACACCATCTCCCGCACCTTAGCCAAATCCTCAGCACCCTTAACCTTGACCTCATAAACAATCTCCCTAAACCCCTCCCCCACCCTCCTATCAAACCTCCCTACACAAGTAACCTCGACATCATCGACATCAATCATCCTGTATCCCGCAACCTTGACACATTGCATAAGGAAGCATGACGCTGCTCCTGCGATGAAGTATGGGAGGGGTGCTGGAGCCGTGTCCTCGCCTCCCCTATTCTTCGGCTCATCCGTCCAGAAGATATGTTTCCCATCATCTCTAGTCTTTATCATTAGCCTTAGGTTCTCCACATGCTTCACGTCCACCCTAACGAGGGCTGGCGCCTCATCTGCTAGACCAAGCCTCTCCTCCGTCTCTCTCGCAACTCTTTCTAGAACCTCCTCACGAAACTTAAGCATGAGGAATAATCAATCCGAGAGATAGATTATCTTTTCTACGCCCTTCTTGGATATTATCACCGCCGCAGGTCTGATTCCATAATATCTGCATGAGAATACTGTTAGGAGCTGGTCTCCGAACAGGTATCCATACCCCATGTCCTGGGGTTCATGCGCCCTCACCATCAATTCGAGATTATTCCTCTCCATAAATTCCTTGAAGGCCTTCCATCCGAAGAGTTGTGCACCTCCACCTCTCCAGCTTGGAGCGAACCACTCAATATCCTCGCTTGGGTCATTCCAGACTATCTGGAAAGCTATAGGGTGGAGGGGGTCGACCTCCCCCTTAGGCAGGTCATCTATCTCCTCGGCTCTCTCAAGGCCGCGTGCAAGCCCTCCGTGGATCATTAGAATTTTATCGTAGAGGAGGGCGCCGTATGGGATTTGGGAGAAGAGTTGGGCAAAATGTTCATAGAAGTGGGGGCCAAGTCTTCTGGCAACCTCTCCCTGAAAACCATACCAGTAATTCATCTCGCTTGACTCATGGTTTCCCCTAAGCATGATTAGTTTATCTTCCCAGCTAATCTTAGCCTCAAGGAGGGTTCCTATATTCTCTATCTGCTTAGGCCCCCTATCGACGTAGTCTCCTAGGAAGATGAGGCCGAGGTTCTCACGCTCCGCATACTTGATAGCCTTGATTGTTGTGTCTGAGTCTCCGTGAGTATCACCTACCACTAGGAACCTGCCATTGGGTATCCTGTGGAGCTGCGGCTCCTTGGAGAATATCTCCCATGAATCGTCTATAATCCTCTTCAACTTCTCTGAGGCCCAGCTCATGGCGTCTACCTTCTCGCCTCCTTTAATGCATTCAATATAAGCTCGGGTATCTGGGATGGTAGCTCGGCCACTTGGACACCTGCATCCCTGAACGCCCTTATCTTGCTTGCTGCATCCCCCACGCCCATCGAGATTATCGCCCCCGCATGCCCCATGCGTTTCCCAGGTGGAGCGGTTCTGCCGGCCACGTATGCTATCACGGGTTTACCGTAGCCTGAGTCAGATATGTATCGGGCCGACCTCTCCTCCATGTCTCCCCCTATCTCCCCTATTAGAACCACGGCATGGGTCTCCGGGTCGTCCTCGAACATCTTTAAGAGTTCGATGAATCCTGTGCCAGGTATCGGGTCTCCCCCTATCCCTACCGCTGTGCTCTGCCCTATCCCAGCCCTCGTCATCGCGTATGCTATCTCATAGGTTAGAGTCCCGCTCCTGGATATTATACCTACATTACCCCTCTTGAAGACGTGGCCTGGCATTATCCCTAGCTTGGATTCACCTGGAGTGATTACCCCGGGGCAGTTGGGGCCGATGATCTTGACCCCATTCATCCTAGCATATCTCACGAATCTCATGGTGTCGTGGACGGGGATCCCCTCGGTTATGACGACTATCAACTCTATCCCAGCCTCAACGGCCTCATAGACCGCGTCTGCCGCAAACCTCGCTGGAACGAATATTATTGAGGCGGTTATCTCTGGATGCTCCTCCCTCGCCTCCAAAACGCTGTCATAGACGGGAACTCCCTCAACCTCCTGACCCCCCTTCCCCGGGGTTACCCCAGCCAGTATTCTTGTCCCGTATCTTAGCATGGCTTTTGTATGGAAGATTCCATCCCTCCCTGTTATTCCTTGGACTACTACGCCAGTCTCCTTCCCAATCAGTATGGCCATGGCTTACTTCACCCCGCCTGCAAGCTCCACCGCCTTCCTTGCAGCCTCATCCATCTCCTCGAGCACGTATATCCCATTCTCCTCGAGTATTCTTCTCCCCTCCTCCTCGTTGGTCCCCTTAAGCCTTACAACCATCTCTTTCTCAAGCCCCGACTTTCTCAGGGCGTTCACTATTCCCCTCGCCACCTCGTCGCATCTCGTTATCCCGCCTAGTATGTTTATGAAGAGTATCTTGACCTTGGGGTGTCTTAGGAGTAGGCTTACCGCACCCTCTACCCTGTCTGCTCTTGCGCCTCCCCCTATGTCGAGGAAGTTTGCGGGTTTGCCGCCCAAGACTAGGACTGTGTCCATGGTCGCCATGGTTAATCCAGCTCCATTACATATCACGCCTATGTTTCCATCTAGCTCCACGTAGCTGAACCCCAGCCTCCTAGACTCCGTTTCATACTCGTCCATCTCCCTGCCCATCCTCTCCTGAAGCTCTGGATGACGATAAAGCGCGTTATCATCTATGATTACCTTTGAGTCTATTGCCAGAAGCCCTCCATCTCCTTTAACCACCAGGGGGTTAATCTCAGCCAGCTCGCAGTCATAGTCTATGAAGAGTCTGTAAAGTCCTGTGATGATCTGGCTTATCTGCTTCTGGGCGTCTTGAGGAAGCTCGAGAAACTTTGCAATCCTCCTGATGTGGTAGCTCTTGAGTCCAACTAATGGCTCCACAGGGGTTTTAAGGATTCTCTCAGGCCTAGTTCTCGCAAGCTCCTCTATATCCACTCCTCCCTCTGGGGATGCAAGGATTAGGGGTGCGCCGATGCTCCTGTCAATGATTATGCTTAGGTAAAGCTCCTTCACTATATCTACTGCCTCAGCCACCACCAGCCTCTCCACCTTCTCGCCACGTATCTCCATGCCTAGTATCCCTTGGGCATGCTCCCTCGCCTCGGCGGGAGTTCCGGCAAGCCTCACCCCGCCGGCCTTCCCCCTACCGCCAACCAGGACCTGCGCCTTCACTACCACCCTTCCGCCAAGCCTCTCAGCCGCCCTAGCCGCCTCCTCAGGCTCAGAAACCACCTCGAACCTTGGAACTGGGACACCATATCTCCTGAAAAGCTCCATACCTTCATACTCGTATAGTTTCAAGACTGCTCAAACCTCCCCTAAACACCTTGAGGTAAGTTGGATATGTGTATTCCCGCCGCTACTTGAACCTAATATACCGCTCATCACACACCTAACCCCGCTGGGGCGTGAGACAATCAACGCCTTGACGAGGCAAGCTAAGCTCTACTACGAGGTAACCAAGCCCCGGGTCTGGTATCTCATAGCTTTCGTGGCATTCGGCGGCTTCGTCGCAGGCTCTCAGAACCCTGTTGACTGGTTTAGGGCTATCCATGCTGTAGCAGCCGTGGCTCTTGCTGCAGCTGGCTCTGAAAGTGTTGCGAATTACTTGGAGAAGGACTTGGACGCCCTTATGGATAGGACGAGGAGGCGGCCCCTGCCCTCCGGGAGACTTAAACCTGCTAGAAACGCGCTTATCTACGGTGTGCTACTTACAGCCATTGGATTAGCCCTCTCCATACCACTAAACATACTTACGTTCACATTCATCCTTATAGGCGTCCTCGATTACGTAGTGGTATATGTAATCTTAACTAAGCGGAGAACTCCCCTGAACATTATTCTCGGCAGCTTTGCAGGCGGCGCGCCGGTTATGGCGGGATATTCTGCGGCTGCGGGATACGTGGGCATCGATGCGTGGTTATTGGCCGCTATAGTTGTTCTCTGGATACCGAGCCATATCTGGAGCCTCGCCCTGAGGTATAGGGAAGATTATGTGAGGGCCGGTGTTCCCATGCTACCAGTAATCGTTAATGAGTCGAAGGCGATTAGATGCATAGCCTCGTCGTCGATACTGATAGCAATATTCACGATAACGGTTTACTTTCTCACTCCTGTTTATGGCCTGCTTTATCTGGCCGTGGCAGTAGTCTCAGGCCTCATACTCCTATATCTTAGCCTGAAGCTCACGGTGAAGCCTACGAGGGAGATGGCTTGGAGGCTCTTCAAGTTCACCAGCCCCTACCTAGCGCTAATCTTCCTGGCCGTGGTGCTGGATAAGCTACTCTAGCGTTCCAAGGTCTCTTAATCTGTTTCCATAGAACTCTGAGAATGCTATCTCGGTCAGGGGCTTCCTACTCTTCCTGCCCTTTAGCTTCTTCTTGGGGTAGCCGAATCCCAGAACGGCTGTAATCTCCAGGTTTTCAGGAATCTTGAAGAACTTCCTCATCTCAGCCTTATCGTATCCCGTGTAGTTGCATGAGCCAACACCATAGTTCCAGGCAGTTAGCTGCATGTTCTGGACAGCTCTACCCGTGTCTATTAGGTAGAAGGGATATTTCGTGTCGGCTAGAACTATGATGGCAAAGTCCGCTCCAGCAACCCATTTACCCGTCATACTCATCTCGGCAAGCTTCTTAATTCTCTCACCATCCTCAACCAGAATGAACCTCCAGTGCTGGGTGTTCAGACCCGTGGGAGACTGCCTACCCGCCTCCAAAACCTTAAGCTTAACATCATCCGGAACCCTCTCACCGCTATACTCCCTAACCTCAAGCCTACTCCTAACAGCCTCAAACACATCCATATAGTTATTCAAGTAAATACCAGGTTAAAAATGATAGCTCGAAAAGATGGGGGAATCACTCTCTTGAGGTTAGGTCTACTATCTCGGCGATAGGCGCATTCCTCTTAACAGACTCGATACCATTCAGGCATGACGACTTAGTAGTGTAGGCCTCACTCACGGCGATAATCTCCCCATTCGGAGCCTTCAGCCGGAACCTATACTGGCCGCCAGCATCCCTATAAACCTCAAACCTCGGGTTCATGGACCAGGAGAACCAGAACAAGGTAAAAAAGGTTATGGAGAAATGGCGCCCTGGCCGGGATTTGAACCCGGGTCACGGGCTCGACAGGCCCGTATACTAACCTGACTATACTACCAGGGCTCCGTTCATCTCTGGCGTCGAGGGTTTTTATCAATTTTTTGGGTGGAAAGAGCTAAAGCCTGGAGCATGGGGAGGTGTGGTGGGGCCCGTAGCTCAGCCAGGAGGAGCACCGGGCTTTTAACCTCCTTTTGGATGGAGACCCGGGGGACGCGGGTTCGAATCCCGCCGGGCCCGCTTAAATTTATTAGAGGGCTTGTTTAGGGGGTTTCTCGGCTTTGTCTCCGAGGGTTAGGTCGGCTTCGAGGGGTGGGGGTAAGAAGTCTGCTAAGAAGGCTATTAGGGAGATTAATGTCATGGAGCATTACCTGGTTCCTAAGCATAGGGTCCTCAGTAGAGAGGAGGCCGAGCAGGTACTGAAGAAGTATGGGATAACGCCGTATCAGCTACCCTACATACTTGTCTCGGATCCGGTGGTTAAGGCCCTAGGTGCAAAACCTGGAGATATAATCGAGATTATAAGGGATTCTCCCACCGCCGGGAAGGCAGTCTACTACCGTCTGGTGGTTAAGGGCGAGTAGGGGGCTATATGTGTCCCCGGGTTCCCCAGAGCTTCAGCGCCTCCATTAACTCCGGCTTATCCTTAGCATATTCCCTTAAGGGTATGCCTTCCAGGGTTGCATCTATAGCCTGCCTAACAGCCCTTGCTCCAGCCCTGCCACCCCTCGGATGACCCCAAACACCTGCTCCAACCTGTATTATCAGGTCCACGCCGAAGGCCTTGATTACTTTTGGTATGAGTCCCGGGTGGAGTCCCCCGGAAGAGGTTGGGAAGACCGTCTTGACGTTGTCCCAGTTCTGGGCGAGGTAGTCTCTGCCCTCCTCTATCCTGTTCTCCCTAAGATTCCTCACGATTATCTCCACCTCCCTCTTATCCGCCTCGAGCTTCCCGAAGACCGCCCCGACATGGATGTGGTCGACCCCCGCCATCCTGGCCAGCTTGGCGACCGTGAGCATCGACATGCCGTGTTTCGGGTTCCTGGTGAAGGCTGCGTGGAAAGCCCTATGAGCATGGATTGCCAGGCCCAGGTTTCCTGCCTCCTCCCT
>CAZHEC010000051.1:0-7960 GCA_964531465.1 uncultured Nitrososphaeria archaeon
AGCCTGAATGACGGAAGAATAATCTACGTAGCTGCGGCGAGATGGGTTATAGGAGAGATAGAGAACAAGCAAATAAGCGAGCAAAGGGTAAGGGGAAGGATAATAGCTTCCTATCTCGCAGGGGATAAGCTCTGGTTAATAACAAGTCAGGGAGATATCGGATGGGCATCCACGTCAAGACCTCCAAGAATCTTAGAATTTAGAGTGGAGCCAGTATCTGAGGGGAGATTCACGGCGAGAGCCAGAGTAGAAGATCCAGACCAGGATCTGATGATGGTCGTACTCTCTGTTATAAGGAGACCTGAGGCTCCAGGGATGCCCCCGCTTAACACAACTATTCCTATGAGTTATTTAGAAGGGTGGTGGGAAGCCGAGTTCCAGGTAAAGGAGGGTGAGGCTGAGGTGATTGCTAAGGCGGTAGACAATGTTGGGAACTCGGCTGAGAGCATCGCATTAAGAGTAGAGGCAGAGAAACCTAAGACGACTCAGGCCACGGCGACCCCCACCAAAAGTCAGCAGACAGGTCCTTTCCTAGATCTTTTCGCAATAGGGAGCAGCCTAACCCTCCTGATCCCCATAATCCTGGCCCTGCTCTTCTTCAGGAGGAGGCCTAGGAGGCGTAGGCGTTAGTGTGGCCGCCGCCTAGGAGGAGCCTGAGGCTCGACGTCCTGATACCCTCGTCCTTCAGCAGGGACACGCCCCACCCGAGGGACAGGACCATGAGGCTGGGCATGCTGGCTAGGGCCCTTGCCGCCGCGAGGGTTGACACCCTGGTAATCTATCACGAGGACCCTGGGAGGCCTGAGGAGGCCAACGCTAGGCTCATCAAGATGGTGATGGACTACCTCAACACGGCGCCATACCTGAGGAGGAGGCTCTACCCACTCGCCAGGGAGCTAAGATACGCCGGGATACTCCCACCCCTCAACATCCCGACCCATCCGGAGAGCCTGGAGGTAGGCGGGGAGCACTGGAGGGAGGGGCTGGTAGTGTCCGGCGGAGAGGTCTCGGTGATAGAGGCTGGGATGGGCAGGCCCATCAAGGTTGGGAGGAGGCTCGTGGAAGGCTCGAGGATACTCGTCCACGTCAAGCCCGGGAAGAGGAGGCCGAGGATAACCGTCAGGTCGAGGAGGAAGGCCCCCATATACCCGGGCTTCAAGACCACCATAGTGGGCGAGCCCCTAAGGGAGATAACAAGGGGATACGGACTAAGCATAGCCACGTCCAGGAAGGGCAGGGACATAAGGGAGGCCATGGAGGAGCTACGGGAGATGGCCGGGAAGGCCGGGAGGATATGCGTAGCGTTCGGGGCGGCTAGGCAAGGGCTGGCCGAGATACTCCAGCAGCAGGGAGCAAGCCTCGAGGAGGCCTTCCATATAGCCCTGAACACCATGCCCATGCAGGGCGTCAGGACCATAAGGACCGAGGAGGCCGTCTACTACACCCTCGCCATCCTAAACCTAGTCCTCAGGTAAACGTAATTAGCGGACTAAGGCCAGGTTGATGTGGGATGCGATGAGCCATAGGGAGCTGGCGTCCACGCTCCTGGAAAGACTGGCCAAGGCCCTAGGAAGGGAGCTGAAGGTGAACTCGAGGGTGCTATTCGGCTCCTATGCCAGGGGGAGGCCGGGCCAGGCAGCGACATAGACTTCATAGTGGTCTCGGAGGACCTCCCTGAGAAGTTCTCAGACCGATTCACACCCATAAGGAAGGCCATAAACAAGGCCAAGGCATCACCCGAATACAGGGCCCCTGAGGGCAATGGGCTACTACCCTGTCTTCAGCCCCATACCCTACAAGGCCCGAGGAACTGGAGGACACGCCGCCACTACTCCTAGACGTGGTCGAGGACGGCGTGATAATAGTCGATGATGGAACCATGTCGAGGAAGCTGGAGGAGCTGAGGGATGGTCTGAGGAGGATGGGGGCCGTCAGGAAGACCTCGAGGAAGGGGCTTAGATACTGGGTCCTTAAGCCCGAGGTGAGGCCCGGGGAGGTCATAGAGCTTTGAGGAGCAGGGAGATGGCCGAGAGCTACCTGAGAGACGCAGAGATAATCCTGGAGGAGGCTGAGGAGCAGCTCCCCCTCCTGAACAAATACTACACGGTTACGAGGTATCCCGATGCTGCGAATAGCCTTCCAAGCGAGTCGGTTGATAGGGTGGAGGCCGAGAGGGCTGTCAGGCTGGCGAGGGAGGTTGTGGACCATGCGTGGCGGAGTGCCTCCGAGGGTTAGGGAGGCTGTGGATCGCTTCCTCTCAGGGCTCTTGAGGGAGGTTAGGGTGGAGGAGGCCTACCTATTCGGGAGCTACGTGAGGGGGGATTGGCTGGAGACAAGCGACATAGACCTGGTGGTCGTCTCAAGGGACTTCGCCGGCAAGAGGTTCATGGAGAGGCTCGAGGATGCTGAGATGCTCCAATGGAGGCTCGGCATAACCCCGCATATAGAGGTCCTACCCTACACCCCGGAGGAGTTCGCCGAGGCGAGGAGGAGAAGCATAGCCCTAAGGGATGCCTCCAGATACTGGCTGAGGCTCATCTAATCCTCAGCATACTCCCCGCATGCCTCTTATAGAACTCGGCCTCCCTCCTATCGGCTATATGTATCTCGAAGGGGTGGTTTAGGGGTAGGCCCAGGGCCTCCCAGACCTCGGCCCAGAGCCTATACCTCTCGCCCAGCCTCCCGGGAACCCTATCCGAGACCACTAGGACGTCCACGTCGCTCCCGCCATGCCACCTACCCTCGGCCACGCTCCCGAAGACGTAGACCTCCACCTCGCCCAGCCGCCTGGCGAACTCCCCCGCTATCCTCCCGACCCACCTCCTCCACTCCCTAAGCATGGCCAGCCTCTCCATCCTAACCTCAAGTATAACCTCAAACCCTCTCCGCAAACCTGATCACCTCCCTTGCCACCTCGACAAGCTCCTCAACCTCCTCCCTAACATAGCTCCTGGGAAGATACCGGGACTCGATGTATGCTGCCTCAAGCCTACTCAGCCCGGCCCTAAACCTCCTGACGAACTCATCAACCCCTTCTCCGCAAACCCTCCTCAAGACCGAGAGAAGCTCCCTAAGCGAATGCGTCCTAGGAACCTCGCCTAGCTTAAGAAGTATCACGGATTTCAAGAAGAGCCGGGCTGCCTGCTCGGCCAGGAAGGCCGCCAAATCTAGGGACCCCTCCTCCAGATGCCTCTCAGCAGCAGACAGCATGTCTAGGGCCCTCCTCCTAAGCAGCCCGGCCTCCTCCATCCCTACCCGACGTAGAGATACCGTCTAGACCCATAAAAGTATGCTATGGCCAAGGCACGTAGCCTCAGGGTGCCTCAGGCCTCCCTGCCATCCATTCACCCCCTTTCCCAGCCCTTCAATTCTTAAATGGAGGCTTGGGCGTTGATGCGGTGGGCTTAAGCTGTCAGGTCTCCTGGATACGCGTGTGGTTGAGGACCTTATAGAGGAGTTCGGTATCAGGGTTAATCTGACCGAGAGGGTTGAGGCCGAGGGGCTCAGGGATGGGAGCAGGGTCTACCTGGCCAAGCTCCCGCATGGGACCCGTGTCTACATCCTCGACACACCCGAGATAAGGGAGATAGCCTGCCACCCACATATAGTCGGAGAGGAGTTCGCAAGGCTGAACCTAGAGGCCGCCAAGGAGGCAGCCAAGGCCCTAACCTCGCTGACACCCCTAGGCGATGCGGGGAGGGATGAGGTCGTCTTCCAGCACGTCCTGAGGGCTGCTCCGGGCTACAGGCTCCATGAGGCGCTCAGGGAGATGGGCCTAGGCTTCAGGGAGGTCTGGGTGAGGCCACGATACGTAACCCCGAGCTACAGGGACCATGACGAGGACGCCTCAAAGAGGTTGGTGATAGTCTACGAGGACTTCGCCGGGCTTCCGGAGGGAGGCGAGGTGATAGTGGTCAAGCCTGACACGGAGGCGAGCGGCAGGACCGCCGTCAAGTCCCTTGAGAGGCTCAAGGAGGCGGCCGAGGAGAGGGGCACGAGGCTCCACACCCTAATCATCTACGGCTTCATCTCCGAGTATGGGCTAAGGGTCGTCGACCAGTATGCGAGGAGCATAGGGTTCAAGGAGACCTACTTCCTGGCGGCAGGCAACATAACGGCCCTCTGCCGAAACCTCTACGACATGCCCCTATACGGCCCAGACGAGAGCCACTACCAGGAGACTGGGAAGATACGGCTAATCTCGGGCATAGTGGACCAGGAGACCCTCGCCGACTACCTCCCAGAGTTCATACCAGGCGCAGACCAGCCAGGCGACTGGTCCGCAAGGCAGACAAGCGTCTACACGGGCCAGGGATACGAGCCAGGCGGCATAGAGAAGCACCTAAGGAACAGCATAACCCTCCTCGAGAGCCTCTGGAAGCTGAGCAAGGGCCAGCCATGGTTCAGGGAATTCCACAGAGAAGCCCTCAGAAGAGAGCTCCAAGCCCTCGAAGAGACCCTAAGAAGATACACCGACCAAATCCGTGGATAGGGCTGCCATGTTAAGGGACTAGGAGGGTTGAGGGGACTCCGAGCTTCACGGCCTCATCATGCTGCATCCTATCCAGCGTTACCAGGGGTAGCTTGGTCTCCCTGGCAAGGGCCACGAACAAGGCATCGTAGATGGTGAGCCTACTCTTGAATGCTATCTCCATGGACTGCTCAAGAAAGCGTATACCGCTCTCGACACGCATCGTCTTAAGCTTGGAGAGGGCTGAGAACATTATGGATGCATCCACGGAGTCTATCCTCCCCCTCCTCAGCGCCTTGACTATGGCGTTGGACGCCTCGAGGAACGCTATATCGAGGGTTACGCCGACCAGATGCCCTGTAAGCCTCTCCCAGCCAGGCTCCTTGAGTATGAATGCGGCCAGCACCGAGCTATCGATTACCCTCACGGTCCTCCCTCACCGATGAGGATGCGAACCCCGCCTCCACTCCTCCCTTAGCCTTCCTAAGAATCTCTGTAACCTCCCTCAGGTTCTCCTCAGCCTCCAGCTCCCTAATCCTCTCCTCTATGAACCTCCTAATCTCGCTAGGCCAATCCACCCTATCCCTAAGCCTCCTCATCCTCTCCTTAAGCTCCCTCGGAACCTTGATGGCGACTATCTCGCCCATGGTTAACCAATCGTTAAACCACGCTATAAACATGCAGTATAAATATATTGCCAGACCCCTTCTTCACCTGGGTCTTCTAACCCTCCTCCAGCCCCCTTCCCCCCTCATAAGCCCCATTCTCGAGACAGCCTCCTCCAGCTCCTTCTTATACCTCCTGAACTCGTCCAGGCCTCTGAGGGGCTTCCCATAGTATACTATGTCCAATACCAGGGGGTTCCCACGCCTAATCTCCTCCACGAACTCCTCGGGCCAGTATCCTATGGCCCTGACCCTGGGGACCCCGTGATGGATGGTCCTACGCTCATGGATGCTGGCCGGAAGCCTCGGCGAGACCACGCAGACATCTATATCGCTGGACTCCGTGAACCCTCCCCTGGCATAGCTCCCGAAGAGTATGACGCATGAAGGCCCATACCTCTCGGCGACCTCTTCCAGGAACCTGTGGATGAGGGCCTCAGCCCTTCTCCTCAGCCTCTCTCTCGGCAACAATCCTCCTCGCCTCCCTTAGGATGGACTCCGCCAGCTTAACCGCCTCCTCAGCCTGCCTCCTAGTATAATGCCTGTAAGCAGGTCCGGAGCTGAACGCATTCGCATACCTCGTCGGGATATAGTATTGGTCGAGTATCCTAGCCGCCTCCCTAAGGCCTTCAAGCCCCTCCCCAAACCCTATCAACTCCTCGAGGAGCTCGGTTAGGCTATGGCCCCGCCTCTCGGCACCATATGCATTTAAGGCGGCCTTAAGGGCTATCTCGCCTGCCTGCTGGGCGTTGAAGCACGCCTTCGCCCACCTACCAGACCTGAGGAGGTCCCTGGCAGCCCCCAAGAAGTCCTCGGCATCCTCGAGGAGGTCCCTCGCCCTATCCAAGCCCGCAGCCCATGAGGATAACCAGGCCGTGAGATAAAATCCTTTAGCCTCCCCGGCCGCCTATCTTGTAGACCTGCCTGCCAGGGGTTATGACTATGACGGCTCCGCAGCCCCTACACCTGAAGTACTCGTTATAGCCCTCATCCGTCTTCTGCCTACCAAGGAACTCCAGGTCAGAGTGCTCGCAATCCCCCGACAACACCAACATATTGAAGCCGACGGGATATATCTTCTTCCCTCAGCAAAAAGGCGAGGTTTTTAAGAGGTCTAAAACCTGTTTCATGGTGGATGAGGCCTCTTCAGACCTTGTTGGCCTCCTTAAGCCACCTGATGTATTTTCGTACGGCCTCTCTTGTGCTTGTGGTGGGTTCCCAGCCGAGGAGCTTCTTGGCCCTGGTTATGTCTGCGTAGCTGCTCAGGGCCTCCTCGGCCCCCAGCTCCCCATACTCTACCGGGACCCTTCTCCCAGCCTCCTCCATCATGAGTTTCGCCAGCTCTAGGACGCTTGTAGGCCTACCAGTCCCCACGTTGATTACGTGGAAGCCACCTAGCTCGCCTGCCCTAACCGTGGCCTCAACCACATCACCCACATAGATGAAGTCCCTCTCGGCAGGCCTAAACACCCCCTCCACCCACCTCCCATTAACCCTGAGGGGTAGGCCTGAGAGAATCCGTGTGGCGAAGACGCTGAAGACGGACTCGCGGCTACAGCCCTCCCCGACCACGTTAAAGTAGCGTAGCACCACGCAGTCAACCCCGTAAAGGTCGTGATACATCCGGCAGACCCTCTCCCCGATATACTTACTCAGGGCATAAGGGCTTCTAGGCTCCAGCCCGGAGTCCTCCCTAAGCGGAGGCTTACCCAGACCATAAACACTGCTACTCGAGGCAAAGACAACCCTGACTCCGCCAACCCTCCTGGCGGCCTCGAGGACCGAGAGCGTTCCATCGACATTGTTGGAGAGGAACCTGTGTGGATGCTTGATGCTTCCTCTATGGGATGTGTGGGCTGCAAGATGGTAAACGACCTTGGGGCGTTTCTCTGCAAAGACCCTGTGGAGGGCATCAACGTCCCTTACATCGCCTCCAAGAACCTCCACGCCGCCCGGCATGATTCCCCCGCCCAGACCCACAACCCCCACCCTAAAACCCGAGCCAGCAAGCCTCCCTACAAGCCTAGAGCCTATGAACCCGAATCCACCCGTAACCACCACATCAACCATCCTGGAACTCGGCAATCCCTCCCCACCAACCGGAATTAAAGGCTCACGCCAAGGATTAATTACCTGCCCGCCATGACCTTTAACCCATGAGCCAGGTCATCAGGCTGGAGGTTCTCTTGGCCTTGGCAGCATTCACCGGGATTGGGCTGAGCGACTTCATAAGGAAGAGGGGTGTCTCCTCAAGCGCCTCACCCATAGGCTACCTCCTCGTGGAGACCCTATTCTTCCTGGCGGTCATAACGGTCCTAACATACCTTATTGAGGGTGGGAGACCGCCCATAAGCTCGGAGACCCTAACCTACGCACCCCTCTCAGCCACAGCCATAAGCCTAGGGATAGCAGCCATGCTATACGGCCTAAGAATAGGGGAGGCAAGCACGGTCATCCCAATAGCCAGGCTAGGACTAGCCCTAGCAGTCCTCCTAAGCATAACAATCCTAAGAGAAACCATAACCATCCAGAAGATAACCGGACTAATCCTAGCAACAATAGCAGTATACCTACTCTCAAGATAAAACAGAACCAGAATCCCCCTTCCATCAAAATCAGACTAAATCCCAGCTCTCAAAAGCTGCAAACACATACAGTGATAAATACCATACCCTAATCACTAAGAATAAACATCTTCCTATCTGTTAAGAAGCTGAAAAGGAGACCTTTGTGAGGAATTTACGATTTTGCGGGTGATTGGGTGAACTTACGTCTTTAAGGGGCCCATATTTGGGTACGGGTATCAGCTGAGATTCCTGTAGTG